>NZ_JANMZH010000676.1:0-20551 GCF_031383065.1 Microcoleus sp. OTE_8_concoct_300
AATAGATTATTTGAATCCATTGAAAAACTAGAAGCACTGTTACATAAACTTTTAAATGAAGGAGAACTAATTATGAAATGGAACCGAAAAATAAAAAATAAAGGTAACTTAGTTAATGCAGTTTAGATGTCGAACAGCTTAGTGCCATCATCGCTGTGTAATTGCCCCGCTTCGCCAATTCTATGTACTGCTGTATCAATTCCTCGGTGACTTGTTGGTCTAGCCAATGCACTAACTCTACGGTTTGTTGGCGCGCTTGGGGATTGGTGTTGCCGAACATCTCGAACATTCCCAAACGCTGCATTTGCTCTAAGGTCATACTTTCCACCGCTTTCACGGCTTCTTCAAACTCTTGGGCGGTCAACTGGGACGGCTCATGGGGATGCTGCTGTAACAAGAAGTAATCGATTTCTGGCGTTGCTGAATTAAGGTATGATATGTGCGGTCAAGGGATGTTTTGGCTACCCGATTTGCCTCTTTGAGGGCGATTGAAATCATAGGATGGATAGGGAACCGGAACATCCCAAAACTTAAGATAATGAATTACTAACCGAATAGAATGTTTAAGCATTTCTACCGACTTAGAATAGCATAGTGTCTTGCGATGAAGCCGGGCTTGCATAATGTCGTAGTCGTGTATTCTCGCCCTCTACTCTGGTCATGTAAGTTTTACAGATAATTTGGTCTCCATCTGGGATAAACATGGGGTAAACTGGCCATCCATCTGTGATATAAAAGTAACATTTCCAATTGCCAATTAATTCCCATAGTGGCCGAAAAGTTATAGCACTATGACCTCCCAATACCCATCCTAAAATCCCTGGCTGAAAATGATTTACGGCTGTCCATAGCCAAAGCTTATTTTTTTTGACCAACAAACGTTTCTAGTTCATCAAGTTCTCCCACCAGAGGAATTGTGTCTGGTTCGTAAGCATCAGGGAGCAATTTTCCTACTTGTTTGACCCAATTTATAATGCTGGTGTGGTGTACTCCTTTAATCCTCTCTATTGCTCGAAAACCCATACCATTGACATACATTTTGAGACATTCACGTTTAACTTCTTCCGAGTAACCTTTATGAGGTTAATAGCAATCTATAAATTGTCTGCCACAACCGACAAAAATATAATTCTGTTTACCTTTTTTCTGACCATTTTTATTAACATGAGTTGATTGACATTCAGGACATTGCATAAGCTCTGCGTTTTGAAGTGTTATTTTTTGGCGCTCGCACTATAAAATTATCATACCCTAATTCAGCAACGCCCGATTTCTTTGTACGCACCTACATACATCTTATTGCGAACGCAGTCGCATAAAATAGCGTGTTCTGGCAACTCATCATCGGAACCTAAGTTGTAAGGCTCTAAGTAAATTGCTAGAGTTATGTGTTCTATCAGCGGCGCGTACACGGCATAGTAGCTAAATGTAGCCATTGCTCTGCCATTACTCCATGTGGCTTTGCTTCCTTGGTAATAAAGAGCAAAGTATTGAGTGTTGTTGACTCCCACCATCCCCGGTAACATGGGTGGCATCGCTACGGGTAATTCGATGAAGTGTGTTCCTAACATGATTCCTCCTTGTTCAAGTAAAAGGGCATGGAAACGCTGGTTTTTTGCCCTTTCGTGTATTCAATATCTACCGTTGTTTCAGTCAATGCTCAACAACGAATTGCTCTTTATTTTGTTGTTAGTTCATTTGAGTTACCTCCCAGATATCGGGGTGTTTTAAATGTTTAAATCCATTGGGCATCAACACGAATCATCATTTCTGATGAATCATTTTTGATGGCATTCAGCCAAGGATTTTTCGCATCTCTCAGAATCAACTCTACTTTAATAGACTGCACGAACACTTCAGGCGGAACCCGACTAGCTTCAATCCATACCCCATCATCAAACGGGTTGATTGGATAAATCATTTTTTTGAAGTTATACACATTGTCGTGATAGCAGTAGGGATACTCATAGCGCGATACCATCCGATTGGAATGAGACATGGGATTGTACTTTCTCTTCGGAGAAAATCTGCATATTTTATGACTCCATTAATCAAAGAGTGTAGTAGCTATCTAACAATCGAGCGAAAGAAAACAGCCGTTAGATTGATAAGCCAAAGTTATCTTTAGTTCAAGCCCTTCTGTTCTCAAAACTTTTTCTGCCTCATCCAACAGCTCAAAAGAGTTGAACCAAACTTGAATGATGCCCTCAAGTTTATGATGCTTTAAGGTGTATCATCGTTCGTGATGGGAAGGGTGACGGCATCTCACGAAGCAAGCCGTTCTGAGGAATGTGTGAATGTTTCTGGTCATTTTTATGTGTTCTGTTATTCAAATAGGATGAGAGCGCTGCTTTCTTGGCGTTTCCCGTACTCCGTGTCTACCTGCGTTCTCAACGCTTCAAACTCATCAAATAAGTCACTGCGAACGTATTTGGTGTTCTTTCTAGAGCTAAGTTTGTAATAGGCGTGTTGCCACTGGGCAAAGGTATTCAATGATGCTGTGTAGTGTAACCAATCGCAGTTATTGAGGTGCTTAAATCCCCATTGCTCATTCCTCCATTCGGTATTCGCATCTCTGCCAAGCCAGCATATATACACCGATCCTGGTAATCCTTTGAGTAGCACTATTTCGTACAAATTCCAAGCTTCTGTGTAGTGGTGGCAACTTTCTTCATTGATGCACTCTCCGCATTAATCTAAACCCATTTGAGCGCAATCGAAACCTAAAGTGCATGGTGTCACCTCTAACTTACTATTTTTTCTACACTAGCGGTAGCCATGATTTTGCCATTATTTTTGTTTCTATTTTAACATTTAAGCCTGACAATTTAGCTTGGTTACCCAGGATATTCTTAGGCTTTAATGCTACGTTTAGCGGACTCTCAAGTGGGTTTCACGTTCTCCGAATTGTGCAATTTCCTGAGCTTCGATATCTCCTGATTCCAAAGCTTTGCGGATAGCGGAGTTATCGGCTGATACCTCAATGCGTTGAAACTGGGGAGGAAGTTGTGTTACTTCACAAGCGAGTTTGATGGGCAACACTCCGCCATTCTTGCTGATAGTTAAGTGGAAACGCTGTAAGCTCAGGTTTTTCACACCCTGGGATTCGAGACACTTCTTGAGTTGTTGCTTCATCCAATCAACCCGTGTGCTATCCGATGCTGCTAGTTTACTCAGGCGTTCTGCTTCAGCTTTCCGTTGTTTGCTCAGAGCGTGGCGGTTGGTAATGGCAGCGCAGTAATTGTCTACTTTGATGAGCCATTGGTCGTGGGTGTTATCGCGTTGTTCGAGTAGTTGTTGCACCGCTGCTTCTAATTCGGGTGTGATTTCTCACCTTCGATGCTGTCGATTAGCTCATCAAAGTCCTCCAGTTCGGCGGTGAGTTGGTGCAATGATTTACCGCGCACTCGTTCTTTTTCTCGGTGAGCATCGCAGCGACTGGAGATAAGAGCGCGTTGCTCTGGATTCATGTGTTGCCACGCTTGCTGCACAATTGAGTCGGATTCAGGAGTATCCGGGGTGTCGTGCTGTGCTGTTAGTTGAGCTTTGAGGGCGGTCAGTGCTTCTATTCCCTGTTCTGATGCTGCTAGCAATTGAGTGCAAATGGCATCCAATAAGGAGGTGTTGGGCGTAGATTGAGTCGATGTAACAGATTCTTGGGAGGCAGGTAATTGCGTCTTCTTTCTGGGCATGATGTTCTCACCATTGTTGTTTGCACCCATTGCGATAGCCATTTCGTTTTAGTTGTGTTAGTTATTAGTTATGTGTTATTAGGTAGTTTTTAAAATAATCGAGTTGCCCCAAGTACGGACTTGAGGCAGAATTTATTACAGGATTATAACCAAAGTCAGATTAGCCGCAACTAATTGAAACTGAGCTTCTGTCAGCCCTATTGTTTCGCCGTCTTCTGTCACAGCAGCAATCACTTGACCGCATATAGCAATCCTAAAGGATTCACAAAAGTTTATACTTTATAATGGTTGTGGAGTATAATACTTGCATACTGAATCTCAGTGAAAAAAACAATATGTGTGAGCAACAACCTTTAAAAGAGTTAAGTGATTTTATCGATAGCAACCCCTCCTTTAGCGAGAACTGAAGCGAGCAATGTCCGTAATGATGTGGATTGAGGGGATGCCTTGTTCTAAAATTCAAAAAATATTAAATGTATCAGCAACATTTATCAGTCAATGCAAAATGAAATTTATCGAAAATGGAGTTGAAGAATTAAAACTGAAGTATCAAGGGTCAAAAGCATATCTAAGTCAAGCGCAACGCCGGGAGATTATTAATTACTTAGATAGTCAAGTGTATTTAAGCCTACAGGAGTTTCGGTAATATCAGGATTTTCTATCTTGAAGGAGTGAAAAAACTAATAGGATCTTGAGCTGTAGCGCCATTCGCGATCGCCGCCAACCCAGATTTAGAGCCAAACTAAAACCCAAACCCCAACCCGCCCGCCATGCCCTTGCCTCCCCGAATGCGATCGCTTTTATGCCCGGATGAGACGGTATTCTGAGTAATGGCAACAAAAGCGATCGCCCTATAGAGAGATGAGCTTTGACGTTTATGGCAAAACCCAAAAGGTATCCAAAAAATTGGCGAGAGATTGCGTTATCCGTGAAAGAAAGTGCGCTCTGGCGCTGCGCTAAGTGCAATCAACAATGCCTCCGACCCGGTAAGAAAAGTGGCTTAACCAAATCCGAACGATGTTCCCTAACTTTGACAGTGCACCACCGCAACCGGATACCGGAGGACAACCGCCCAGAAAATTTAATAGCCCTTTGTACTGCGTGTCACCTTTCTTATCACAACCGCGGGCAATCCAACGTATCACCCGGGCAATTATCGCTGTTCCCCGATGATGGCATTGACTGGGATATGATGGATTGCTCTCTGGAATCGGCAATTGAAAATATCAAAGAATATTAGACCTCTTGCAAAAAAAATATGTGTTATACTTAAAAGTTTGCTCAAGTTTAGGTCAAACTTTGAATTATTGGGTTGATTGACATCTCCTTAAACTTGCCCACCCTGCTAGATTATAAAATTGTCTAAATTTTCTATAATAGCACAAAATAATTTTGCAAGAGGTCTATTAAAGAATTAGCAGAACTGCTTCAACCCTTGCAGCAAGAAGATAAAAATCTGCACGGAACACGCGCAGATTCTCACCAATACAAACTGAGGCAAACGCTTGCGGAAGCCGAGTTGCAAAGTTTCGAGCGGAAACATCAAATCAAGCTGCCCGAAGATTACCGTACCCAATTTATTTCTTTGAAGCTCCAGAACTCCCCGCTCAGCTTGACTTAAACGAATACAGGATAGTTATCAAAATCAATCTTTGGCCTTTCATATTAGCGCAACCTTGACATAGTTGCTATTTGTAGGAAGCGCAAAGCAACCGACACAAACCGAGATGTTTTCCTTGAAAGGCAGTCTGTCCCCGCCATTTGGAGGGGGTTATTTTAATTATCCAAAACCACCGGATTTGGTGAGGTCAGACTTAAACTGAAGCCAATACTATCATTTTATAACGTAATAAAATTCAGCGTTTATGAAGAAAAAACCCTCAATACCAGATGCGATTCTGGCTATAGATTTTGGCGGCTTATCTACTAGAGTTTTCTGCCAAAGCTCGCAAGCAGGCAGTAAAGCAAGCTCCTTTGTAATGGAATCGCAGGTGGGGCCAGTGAGCCAAGACATAGCCAATTGTTTCACCAAACCTAACCTCGCATCAGCATCTCCCGAAAATATTGCTTGGGTGGCAATTGGTAATGAATGCCGAGCCGTTGGCTACCTAGCAGCAGCGCAATTCAATGCTCACATCGGTTTGGCGGGACTGAAGTACAGTAGCGCTTTGTACAAAGCTCTAGCAGCTCTGTGGGTAGTGTCGCGGAAGTTAGATTTAGGCAATCAATTTAGCGCTGCGATCTCCGTTTTCTTGCCCCCAGGCGAATTTAATGACTCCAAGCAATTTTTTGAGCTATTAAGTCAATACTCTGCTTCATTTGAAACGCCTACCGGCAAGCTATCCGTCACCCTGGACAAAACCCAAGCTTTGCAAGAAGGCGGCGGTATTGCTTTGATCCACAATAGCAATTTAGGTTCAGCCTTCAAGCAGCGGGTAACTGCCTTTGTTATGGTAGGATTTCGCAATGCTTCGGTAATAGTTTCGGCACGCGGTGCTGTCGGTAAGGGCAAAACTTCAGACTTAGGAATGGTAAGGTTGGTAGATCTAGTTCAAGAGCGAACCTCTAACTACGATGCTTCCCGTTTGGCTTTATCAATCGCTCAAGCGGGCGTAAGCTACAACCGCCCTTACTTTTACCGAATTGCTCGGAATCGAGAGGAAACAGCGAAAGATCGAGAAGTTGACCAATTGATTGAAGCAGTCAAGCTGTCTCGCTTCGACTACGCTCGAATGCTATCTCATTGGATTAATGAAGTGCTGCCGCCCGATTTAGATGAAATTGTATTTTGCGGGGGGACTTCTGAATATATGAAGCCAGAACTGCGAAATCAGTTTTCTCATTATTCGCTGTCTTGGCACGCAGGTATAACAGTGCCAAAAACACTCGATCCTGATGGTTTAGGTTGCCGCATAGCTGATGTTTACGGACTATTTTCTTACTTCAAATCTCAGTTTGAGGTACTGAGGCAAAGGTCTGTTGCGGCAACTTCTCAGAGGGCAGAAGATACAACTTCCACTTCAGGAGATGCTCCACTCCCTCCAACCGATCTACAGAGTGTAAAAGAATGTGCTGAACAATCTACCAAGCCAAAATCTGAACAACCTACTCACCCAAAATCTGAACAACCTACTCACCCAAAATCCGAGCAACCTACTAAATTAAAAGTTGAGCAATTTACTCACGCTAAATCCGAGCAATCTACTGAACAAAAATTTGAGGAATCTACTGCACAAAAGACTGAAGATATTACTGAACAAAAATTTGAAGAACCCGCTGAACAAAAAATTGAGGAACCTACTGAACAAAACACTGAAAATATTACTGAACAAAACAGTGAAGTTTGCGCTCAACAAAAGACTGATTCAAGTATCAAAGATAGCTGCTTAGATGATTCTAATAAATTGAGTGATGAGTCGTCGTCGAATACAGAACCTTCATTAGAGGAATCAGAAGCAAACTTAGATGCAGCTCTCTTATTGGGAGGGCCCTACCGAGGTGCTGGAAAGAAGGTGAGGAATTATGCCTAGAAAACGTTACAAGGAATTTTGCTGGCGCTGTCAAGTTTTGCCAGATTCCGAAGATGCTATCTTGCTATCTTACCTGCAAAATCATCCTTTTTTTAGTTTCCAGGAAACGATTTTACCTCTAATCAAAGCGCGGTGGCTGTTAGCAGCTTTACGCAATAGCGGTAGTCATTCTAGTACAGAGTTAGAGTATTTGAGGCGAGAAAGCATTAATTTTTTGCTCAGGCAGATAGATGAAGTTTGCCGAGATGCGGGATTTAACTGTACCGATTTAGGAGCAATTGCCCCTGGTATTTCTTCGGGTTTAATTCCTTTAGCTACTTTCCCTCACTTATCGAATCCAGGTGCATCTAGTGCTACGGAATTAACTGCCCCTGAGAGTTCAAATCCAGCAAGTTTGCCCGAAGAAAAAGAACCAGAGCAATTTGCGGGAGAAGTTGAGTTTGAAAACAGCGCATTTAACTTAGCTGGTTTCGATCCGGCAATGGTCGGGCCTAGCTTTAGTTAAAAATTATTAAGTCTTGAATAGACATCGACATCCAGCAAGGAGGAATGAAATGACTAACATGATTCACTTGGTTGACGGCGAGAAAGGTGGCGTTGGCAAGTCGATGCTAACTCGGATTCTGGTTGAATTCAATCAGAAGTATGAACTGCTGTACACGTTAATTGATGGCGATTTTCAAAATCCTGACGTGCAGCAGCGCTATCCTGAACACAATGCAAAAATCGTAGCTTTAGTTGAAGATGAAGAGAAGTTTTTCGATATCGATATTATTTTTGAAACAGCAGTAGAAACTCCTGTGATTGTCAATTTACCAGCTCGGGTTTACGGCATTATCAACAAATGGATTGACGAAGCTAATTTAACTTCTCCAGATTTTAAAGAGCAGTCAGGAGTTGATGTATGCAAGTGGTTTATTTGCGGTGGCACGACGGACAGCATTGAAATGTTTATTGACTCTTTCAACTACTTTGAAGGTCAGCTCAATCACATTTTTGTCCGCAATTTTGGAGTTTGCAAAGATTGGTCGCACGTACAAAACCATAAGGAAATGAACAAGCTCATTAATAATTACCGAATTCCTGTCGTAGATTTGCCGGCTCTGAGTGCGAGAGAGCGCAAGTTTATTGATACGAAGCGATTGTCATTTTCTCAAGCAATGAAACACTCTGAATTTTTCTTGATTAGTCAGCAGCGATTGCATACTTTTCTGGAAGACTGTTTCCGTCTGATAGAAGATGTAGGTTTGTTTAACAATGCACCCAATCGCAATAAAAAAGAAATAATCGCTCCCTATGAACGAAAAAAAAATGAGGAAATGCAGACAGAAAATGAGCAACGAAATGAGTAACAAAATAAGCAACAGGTTGTAAAGTCTCAAGAGGCTGTAATTTGTAAAAAAGGTATCGTAAGCTTTTAATAATCTAAATTAAGGCTTACGCACAGACTCTACTAATAGCGTGTGCCGAAACCAGCCCGCTGGCTGAGTGCAATCAACGCAGTTGTGTTATCCCAGGCGTTGGATATTAGCAATAAACGTTGTTTATTGCGTTTAAATTCTGAAAAGAAGAAGATTGAGCGATCGCCCCCTACGAGATTTCCAGGGTTTCAAAAACTTCTTCACCACTCCTGAACGGGCTGGGTGTGCCGAAACGCATCTTACTACAGGTAGTGTCTAAACCGATTTTACGTCCAGGAATGTAAATTTTACAGTCGATGTGTAATGCACTCGTTATGGGAGGGAAAAAATGTGAATTCAGACTATAAAACAATACGCTTAGGTTAGTGCTTTCAGACGAATTTTATTTCACTAATTTTTGGGATATAGAGACTTGTGAAAGGAAGTCAGATTGTTCTTATCCCAAGCCTATTAGACTCTAGAAGGCGCGATGCAAAACCGCATAAAGATTAGGATTTTGATTAGGTAGGAGGTTAAATGTCCGATCGACTTTTAGAAGAACTTTCCTCCGTTGACTCTGAAGAGTTTGGCGAGATATTGGAAACGCCAAGGGAACAGGGCAGACTTAATAATACCAAAAATAATTCCATACAATCCGCTGAAAATTCGCAAAGTTTGCCCGATTCTCCAGATACATTCCCAGAAGATGCAGTAGAAGAAAAGTTGAAATCAGATGGGAGTAAGCTAAATGAAGAGGAGTTTTGGGAACTCATAGACGATGATTCGAGGGAAAGAGAAGCTCTGAACAGAGATCCTTTATCTGCCCCTCCCATGTACGAGAGAGATACTGAGTCACTAATCAGCCAGGTACTTAAGAGCAAAGACTCCAAATTTCGCTCTCACGTCATTCAGACAGCTTACCGATACGGTCTCAATAAAAATGACCCACTTTTTATCGTATTGCTGGCTACAGGTCAACTCGAACTGCTGTTAGAAAAAAAACCGCAAGAGATTGACCAGTTTTTCAAGAATTGGCAATCTAAATGGCAAGGTGATTTGAAAGATTCTCAAGCTGTCATCTCTCAAGAATTGGAACAAGTTCGCCAGCTTACTGAGAATTGGGAAAAAGAAAGCAGGGAGTTTTTAGAACGGCAGGGAAAAGCGGCTGTTAAGGTGCAACATCGCCACATTTCCAACTCAGTTTACACTCTAGTGCGACAAGCAGCTTTAGAGAAAGTTGCTCACGATATTTGGTCGGTAATTTTTGGGAGCGGGGTAGTGTTAGGGGCGATGGCGATCGGCGCTTTTATCGGGTTAGCGCTACCCCGGTTTATTCCAGCGCCTGAACTCGACCCAAAAGGGCCGCGCCAGCTCACTTTAGAACAAGCCGTAGCGCTCGAATGGGGGCTGAGCAAAGAGGGTCAGTTTGCCCGCAAGAACGCCGATACAATTCAGTGGGCAACAAGCAATGAAGGGAAATATGCTCGCCAATTTATGAACTGGAATCAAGCTTTGTTGAGCGAGAAAGGTGGCAAAAAATTGTGTGAAACTGAGATCAATCGATTGGGGGTGACACTGACAGTAGAGGGTAAACCTGCACAAAAAGGATTTTGTACTTTGTGGATTCGCTCCCCTCAAGAACGAAAGTTTGTTCCTTGATGACAAATACTAAAATCGAGAATGGGATGTAAATAAGCTAGCTTAACAAAAGAAATCTATGATAGCCAATTTGAACAATCAGCCGTTACCTGACAAAAATCAGAAGCAAGTGCAGTCGCAAATATCGGGCGTTTTAGTTGCACTAGACGACCCATTCGATAAGATGGTTTGGAATTACTGTTTGAGTCAAACATACCCAATATCGGAACAGATTAAGATTGTGCTGAGTGCTTTCTGGGGGCCGTTTGCTGCTAAAAATGCTAGCAAGTCTCCCGAGCGAGTGCGAGCGATCGCTTGTTATTCACTGCGACAATTAGCAGCTCAACAAAAATTGATTGAATCTGTGTTTGAATTGTCAACTAAATCAACGAATTTTTCCGAAGCTATTGCTGTTCTCAAAAGGAAGAATAGTTGTGAGGCACTCAATCAAGCTTGTGTCTGTTCTCAATCAGTTCTAAATACTGCAATTCGGTGGGAGTAAGAGCCGTTGTTCTTTCTAACAAGTTCAGAATTTCGACTTCAAACGGATCGAGATTTCCTAATTTGTGAAGTCGGTCAGTGCGATCGCAAATTTCTTGAAGTCCCGGTTGATTTTCGAGCGGTACAGCAGTGAGAGCCGAGTGTTTGAAGGTGTACAAGTGCATGGTAACGGTGGGGATGTGTCGCATCCACACAGTGGCGGTTTTCTCGCCGACTGACTGAATGCGACCTAACCTGCCGTTAACATCTTGGCGATCGGGCGCGTATACTTCCACCAAGGAACCAATTTTGAGCGTCAGGTGGTGAGCGATGGCAGGTTGCTTTTCAGGTTTCACTTTCCTGCACCGCCCCTGTAAAGTTTTGGCAACTTGAGCCGGACGACTGCGAGCATCCGAAGCCAAAGCAAGGACTTCCTTCTTGGTCAGCCCCGCAGAACGAGTCAGTATTTTCCACTTCACATCTTCTCCTCCAAGAGAACTGAGGGCATCTACAGCTTGAGTAAATTTGGCATCCCGGTAAATTGTCCTGGGAGAAGTTTTGAACTGTTCTCCCAGTTCTCGCGCTGTTTCATCTGTCAAACTGTCATTTTGACAGTTTGCCAAACGCTTGCCCCCGCGAGATTGCTTGATAAGTTCGTACCAAGTGCCCCGCAGGTAACTAACAGATTCCGGTGTCAGGCTGCGCCGCCCCAGTTGGTTGGCGATTGTCCAGACCTTGACTGCGTTCCGGCTGTCAAAAGATATCTCTACAATTTGGTAGGGTATGCCGTGCGCGGTACATATAGCGTACCTGTTATGACCGTCGATGAGAAGCTTTTCCTCGGCCCAGACTACTAACGGGTCGCGGCATCCTTCCTCCAGAATACTGGTTTGCAGGGCTGCTTTTTCGCCCTTACTTAGGGGAGGGATGAGGGATTGGAATTCAGAGTCTATCCGCAGTTCTTCCGCAACGGAGGAGGTGTACACACCAACACCCCCTGGCAAAACGATTAACGGTTGTTGCTCTTGATTGTCGGCTTCTGATTGCATTTGACGCATTCCTGACTCGCTTGTCTCATGCCAGTGGCGCCCGCGCTGACTATTGTACGCAGCTTATGGCTAGGCGCGGGCTGAATTTTCGTTTAATTATTCAACGATAACATAGCGACTGTCGAAAAGAGTCAAGAAAATGCGAAAATAGTTGAAAAAGGGAAACGTTATCGACGCTATGCCACCTAGTAAAGGAATCCAGCCTCATCCCAACTCATTAGCCAACCTCAACCGCTCTGGGGGACAACCTCGCTATGAAGAACCCAAGAAGCAAAGAAATATCCAGGTTACGTCGGTAGGATGGGAAGGAATTCGCGCGATTGCCATTGAACGCGGATTGAGCCTCAACGAGTTGATAGAACAGATTGGCAGGGGTCTAATTCCCCTTGGCAATGGTGAAAAAAGTAATTAATCGCCAGATATGGAAAGAGAGATTAGATAAAAAAAAATTCTATCAACTCGTTACTCGAAGTTTTATTGATAGTAATAACGGTATTTTTAGCTGTAAAAAGTTGTTAAAGTTTACGGTTTTGTGCCGTGTAAATGTATCAAAAAAAATTATGGTTCAATCACCTCCAAAATTTATAACTGTTGATGAATTTATTACCAACTACGGCGACAGCGATTGTTACGAACTCATTGATGGTGAATTAACCGAAATGGAACCAACAGGGCCGCACGAGCAAGTATCCGGGTTTTTGGGACGAAAACTGAATGTAGAAATTGACCGCCTGGATCTACCCTACCTTATCCCCCCTCGCTGTCTCATCAAATTATTAGGAACAGCAACAGCTTTTCGCCCCGATGTGCTGGTATTAGACCAAACTCGACTGATTAATGAACCTTTGTGGCAACAAGAACCTGTAATTACATCAGGTTCTTCTATTAAACTGATTGCTGAAGTCGTTAGCACCAACTGGCAGAACGATTACGCTCGCAAAGTTGAAGATTACGCCATACTAGGAGTGCCTGAGTATTGGATTGTTGACTATTTGGGCATTGGTGGCAGAGAATATATTGGCAAGCCCAAACAGCCGACAGTTACTATTTGTACGCTGCGAGAAGACGAGTATCAAAAACAGTTGTTTCAAAATGACGATCTGCTTATTTCCTCAATCTTTCCCGACTTGCAATTAACCGCACAACAAATCTTCGCTGCAGGCAGATATGCTGCTATGTAGCTTATATCCAGGTAACGTCGGTAGGATGGAGGAAATTCGTGCGGTGTGATCGCCATTGAACTGGGATTGAGTCTCAACGAGTTGAGCAAACAGATTGGCAAGGGTCTGATTCCCCTTGGCCCTGAAGAAAGTAACTAATAGCTTGGTCAGGAAAAGGAGGGTTCCACTCAAAAAACTTTCTATCAACTCGTTACCAAAAGTTTTATTGATAGAAAGCAATAATTGGCTTGTTGATTCCCCGAGCGTGCTAACTCGCTCTCAAAATTTGCTCAATTAGGGAGGCAACTTGCTGCGGTCGATGCTCAAAATGCTTCTGGATTTGAAATTTTAACGAATCTGCTGGCACATCTTTTTTGTTGAGTTTCAGGCGAATATGCTCACTTCGTGGGAGAGTGGAATTGAGCGCTCGAATAACGGTGCGGCATTGTCGGAGAGTGAGGCTATCGACTTGAATGAAGGGTAGATTTAATGTGTCGGTATCGAGTTGTTGAATATTAGAAGCAAATTCGGCTTTAACTTGTAGCGAAGAGGTGAGGCGCTGTTCTTCTGTGGGTTCTGGAGTTGCTGCCGATTCGGTAACAGCAGGAAAGGAAGCAATTTCATTGAGAAGAGGCACAAAATCTGGGGCAAGTTCTGCTGAGAGTTTTTCAGAATGATTCATCTGCTTCGATGCTAACAGCGTAGCGAGATAGTGAACAATTAAGCCACCGTAACCAAAAATTACCACAGTTTCAATTGTGAGGGTAAGAAAATGCTGAATATGTTCGTACATGATTATAATTTATTTGCAAGTGGAACATCTCTCAAACGCGCTCGCGTTTAATATCAAAACATTACTAAAGCCTTCTGAGAATGCGATCGCAAATATCGCAAAGGGAACTGGCGCGGTGGGTGGGCGGGCAAAACAAATCCTGCTTGGAGCAGGATTTTATCCCCTTTATCAGGGGTCGTCATTGATTATTTGACAAAATCATCAATCTCTTCATTATCGTCAGTTGCCTTTTTCTTATGAGAAGCTTTGACGGCTGACTCGATATAACGGAAGTGCAAGTCAATCACTGCTTGCTCAGATGAAAGCCAGTAAACGTTGCTCAAGATTTCTTCAAGCATCTCGTCAGCCGAGTAGCCTTCATATTGTTTGTTAAACCAAGTATTGAACGCTTCCCAGTCAAGAGCTTTACCTTTCTGCAACTGTCGTTGTTTGGCACGTCCCGTTAACTCGCGGGCAACGTGCAAAAACATCTCGAAGCGCTGTTCTTCAAGAGTTTCTGCAAATTGCTTTTGCATCGGAGTTGGAGCGGATTTGCGATTAGCCATGATTAACCCTCAATCGTGTTTTTTTTCACAACTAAAGCGACGGCAGTCTGCTAATTACAATTAATTCAAAAAAATTAGTGGTGGGTGGGTGGGTAAAATCAAATTCACAACCAAGGTCAAAATTCCCTTGATTGTGAATTTGTTGGGTATGCTTCCCAGAGCGTCCTGATTCGGACGGTGGCGACAATCATTACCCAGCATCGCGATTCGTGGAAAAGGCCTCGATAGAGGCAAAAAAATGCTCTGCTTTTTCAGCAGAGCTTTCTAATCAAACTTTAGCGATTATTCGTCGTCTTCCTCAAATTCTTCGTCTTCGTCTAAACTAAAATCATCCTCCTCATCGTCATCATCCTCATCCTCATCGCCTTCCTCGTCTTCGTCATCCTCATCAATTTCATCGAGTATGTCATCAATTTCATCATCTTCATCATCGAGCTCGTCGTCCTCATCGAGTTCTTCAGTATCTTCTTCAGAAGATTTAGCTAACTCGTTGCGACGCTTTAAGCTTTGAGCATTGAACTCCATTAAATCGGCAATGGCAGCTTGTGGGTTGTCAGCAATTGTATCGTAAAGTTGGCTCATCGCTAAGGCAACAACTTCGACATCATACTTGAGTTCATCGGGTCTGCCAACTAGCTTGGGAAACACAGTATTGTTCCACTCTTGCCAGTCGAACTTTTTACCATTGCCATTACCGTTGCGCTTATTCAACTGAGCTTGAATATCCAATCCCAGTTTTTCGCGAATTGCGTGGCCAACCTTTGTCGAAATACGGCTATCGCGACGCTGAATTGTCACACCGTACTTCTTATGAATTGTATTCCGAATCTGTTTGACTAGCTCGCCAGCAAGTTGCTCCGGGCTGAGGTTAGATTGAGGTTTTGATTTGGCTCCATTGTTACTGCCGACTGTTTGACTGTTCTGCTTTTCAGACGGTTTAGATTTAGCAGGCACTGGTGACTGAGAGCGAATAGGAGTGGCTGCGGTTTGTTTTTTAGTTGCGACCATGATTGACAATTTAACTTGCTTAACATCAATTTATGAGTGCCGTTAGGCACAATTACCCCCTCCAGTTGAGGGGCGTATTTCGCTCATTAGCAGGAAGTTAAATTTTAATTACCTTAGTTAAATTATTATATTAAACCTCGTCTATTTAGTTGTATCAACTCATGAAATTTTGCAATACTTGGTCTAAGTTAAGAGTCATTCAAACTCCCATAGTTGCCATTGAATATTACAGTGCCGATCGCCAAAAAATCTTGTCATCATTTCATCAGTACGCCAGTGAGTGTTGTTTACCTGTTTATTATTGGAATCCCGGCTATGCAACTCTTCAACAGGTGCGGTGTTTGGGTAAACATCTCCCGAAATTAGGTGGTCATTCAGATAGGACAAGCGTTTCAGATATTTCCCAGATGTATAATAGTGAATGCGTCTTATGCAAAACTGAGCTATCTGTCGAAAGTGATGTCCTGCAATTTCTGCTGGAAAATGACTGCCCCGGTATCTTTTTGTTAGAGGATATTTTGGAATCAGACAGTACCGAACAGCCTCTTGTCCGCCGTTATTCTCAATTGGCTAACGCATTCTTTGAGCTGAAAGGGCGTTGGGCTGAGCAATATTGGGTAGTGCTGGGCGAGTACATCCAATTGCCATCAAAGCTAAGTCCATTAATTCCTCTACTCAAATGTCCGTTACCCGATCGTTTTGAAGTCGAAGTTCTTGTAGATAATTTTTGCGATCGCAATTGTTCCCTTGATTTTGGCTCGGATGCGGTAGCTGCTAAAAAGCGGCTGGCTGTTTCTAGTCTAGGGCTGCCAACTGCTGAAATTGAATTAGTGTTAGATCGATCGCTCTCTGTGACCGCTTCAGTTGTCCAAATCGCACAGTTGGTATTGGAGCATAAAATATCGCAACTTCGAGACCAGGGGTTGGAGTTCATTGCTTCTCCCGACGTGCCTCATGCTGGCGGTTTAGATTTATTAGATGCTTATTTGAACGAAGTCGTAAAGCTGTCAGAAGCTGATGCCAAGAAATATCACCTCAGACCTCCCAAAGGAATGCTGCTTTGGGGGCCGCCGGGGACGGGCAAAAGTTTGAGTGCGAAGCTAGCTGCTAAGAAGCTAGGTTATGCGCTTTTAGCAGCAAGTTGGGGCAATATTCTAGGTTCCTCTAATCCCGATCGCGCTCTCAACAAAATGCTGGATACAGCCGATAATTTGGGCGGCTGCGTGCTATTTTTTGACGATTTTGACAAGGGTTTTTCTGGCTGGGAATCAAATGCGGACGGCGGTGTAGCTAGGCGGCTGTCGCAGAAATTGCTCACATGGATGCAGGAGCATGAAAGCCCCGTGTTAATGTTAGCTACTGTTAACCGCTTAGAAATGCTGCCGGCTGAACTTATCCGCAGATTTGACGATGGCGGAATCTGGTTTGTGGATTTGCCACACAGCGGCGCTCGCTATGAGATTTTCAATTTGCACTTAGCTAAGTATTTCCCAGAGCAGTTTGGGGAAGGAAAAGAGAATCTTTGGAGCGACAGGCAATGGTATTCGCTACTATCTGATTATGCCGGAGCAACGAGTGCTGAAATTGCGATCGCAGTTAAACGCTGTGCTGAACGAGCCTATTGTGAAGGGCGACCGGGTAAAATTGAATTGGGCCATTTGCGTTATCAGAGAACTCAGTTTGTGCTGTCGTCTGAGCGTTCTTCTGAAGATATCCAGGGGATTCGCAACAAAGCTAGTTATGCTCGTCCCACAGCCAGTTCCGACACTTCCAGGTTTGCGGAGTGCGAACAAGAACTGTTTGAGTATAAGCCCCCTACTTACGATTTCAGCGAAGATGACGCTGTTTAATCTAGATGCAGAATTCACTGCTTTCTTAACAGCTAAAAAGAAAATAAAACGTAATAAGTTGGCCTTCGGGAGAGAATGGTATGAGTCAATACGCTTGGTATAAGACAGTCTAGGAGGCAAAAGCCTGTGAAAAATAGATACTGTGATTGCTTTCATGTATAGATCGCTACGCTCACAGCGAACAATGACAAAAAACGTTAACCAAAGCATATGGGGGTATGAGGGTTATGTCCCAATACGGTTCTGTTAAGAATCTGACTTCTAAAAGATACCTGTATTTTTCAAAAAACAGTGAGTTCAAATTCGTTTAAGAGCACTAACTGAACCGTATTGGGTTATATCCTTGATTTTGTCTATGTTTGGAGGGTATTGTCACCTCATCAGTCAAGCGACTTGACGTAACAGCTAGAATTAAAGATAATAAAATTGAGGCGACTTCGGAAATTCAAGCCATGAAAACAAGTTTAATCAACACAGCCCTTTACACTGCTCAGACTTATAACCTCAAACGAATATGCCAGCCAAAGATATTTATCACGATCGTGTCAAAAAAGCTCTGGAAAAAGACGGCTGGACAATTACAAACGATCCTTTCAAACTAAAATGGGGGTTCCGAGAACTATTTGTAGACTTAGGAGCCACGAAACTTGTAGCTGCCGAAAGAGGTGAACAAAAAATAGCTGTTGAAATTAAAAGTTTCGTGAGTCTTTCCCAAGTGAGCGATTTAGAAACTGCATTAGGGCAGTATATCGTTTACTTGAATATCTTAGAAGAAGTCGAAAATGACCGATTGCTATATTTAGCTATTCGTCAAGCCACCTATCAAGAAATATTTTCCGAAGCCATCGGGGCTCTAGTGATACGCAAAAACTCTCTGCGCTTACTTATTTTTGACCCTACCAAAGAGGAAATCGTACAATGGATAAATTAGATAATTACCGACAAATCATTGAAAAAATCTTAAGCGAATATGCAGAAATTCCATATTCATACAACAACCTTGAATCCAAACTCATTATTAGCAAAGACTCCAATGATTATTTACTGCTAACAATAGGATGGGAAAAAGATGTGCGAAATCATGGCTGCATTGTTCACCTTGAAATTATTAATGGTAAAATCTGGATTCAAAGAGATGGAACAGAAGACGGAATAGCAACTGATTTGTTGGCTGCTGGTGTTCCAAAAAGTGACATTGTACTGGCATTTCACCCCCCGGAAATTAGACAACATACAGATTTCGCGGTCTGTTAAGCTAAAAAGTCAATCACCCAGGGGGAACGCATCTTATTGAACACTGTTCACCAGTGGTGAGTATATTTTGAGAGAAATTCACCATTCAAAGAAGCTACAGACACGCTTTGTAATGACTTTTTAGAGAAAACAGTAACTGATTAATGGTGGTTGTTACTTGCTGCCTATTTTTAGATAATAAAAAGCTTACAACCACTGTTTACAAGTTGTATAATAGTTAGCAATGAGTTATTTGTGAGAATTTAGTTAACTGAAACAGCGAGAATTTTTGTCAAATAGTCATCATCCCACCCAGCTCTAAGTCGCTTATTTTTGGCTCCAGTTTTTGATGTCTTTTCTTGATTCAAAAGATTGAGCGAGATGTGTCTAATCATAGCAAAGTTTTGCGGAGCATTATCTTTTCTAATTCGACAATCATCTTCACGAAAACCCACATCTAATACCCAATGTAAAGAATTTTAAATTCCCCAATGGCTGCGGACTGATTCACCAAGTTTTTGAGCATCATTTGGTAAACTACTAATGTAATAACGAGTTTCAATACTTGTTTTTCCCTTCACTATTCTCACGGATTCTATCAGACCTATACTTTGAAGTTTCTCCCATTGATTGTCGGGGTCAATCAGCTCTTTGATTTCACTTAACATTAAATGATGTCGGATTTCTGAGCGACCGTGATTGTTCTCTTTCTAGGGGAGAATAAGCTGTATGTGTAAATCCTGAAAATCCTTGACTAATTAGACCATAGCTCACCACAGCCACTATGCCATTGTCAATTTTTCCAAGTCGCCCTAAATATTGTCTAGCTACATAATCTGTAGCTTTTCCCTTCTTTGGATCTCCTGTTTAATCAATGATGAGAAAAATTTTTCTCTTTTTAACAAGTTTTAAGCTTAATAACAACTTTTAAGATTAATTCAAGCCTTTGCCTTCTCAACGCAGAAGCCTCCCTGGCGTGATGGGGTAAGAAAGTGATGCAACCCTTGAGCATTTTCTAGCCCCATTATCTCTGCAATGGCTGGTAGTGTCTTACGTTTAATATCAGAAAGTAAACCAGCATGAAGATGTGTAAAAGCTTCAAAGCTTCTGACTTCTGAAAACAGATTTCTGTAAGAGCGACAATACTCATCAATCAATTTCAATGTCGAATTAGCTTCGCGAGGCTTAACCATAGACCCAGCAGTGGTTTGAGAGATTTGGCTCTATTATACTCTGCCGCTTAGTGACAGAAGAGGGGTATGTAGTAAATCGTACAGAAGTAAGCTTTCTAATATCTTAAGCTTCAACGATATTTCGCATACAGGATTATGCACACTACACAAGAACGATCGGTGCGATTCGTTTAGCCGAAACCCGAAAGGGGGGATGGCTAGCAGCGATGGGGTAAACCCGTCAGGGTTAGAGTTCGCACTTTAATCCCCCATCGCCGACAACTTACTATTCATGCAGGTGAGGAAACCTAGTCGAGCATATAGCTCTCGACAGCTAGGGGAAAGCGGGAAAGATGAAGGTACCCACCAACATCATAACCAAAATCCAGAATAAACCAAGTCCTGACATCATGGTGCGTGATTGAAAGCACACAAAAAGCCAGAGATGAATCTGGTTTCCCATACACAAAGACTGACAACCTTTATGTAAAGCTGGGGTGAAAGCGGGCAATCGGGATAGCTGAATACCGACACCGCAAGCAAAAATCCTATAACCGAATCATTGCGAAAGTAATGAAGTCGTGGGGCAGAAGCGCAAGCTAACGAATTGTCGAGATAACCGTCGTAATCTTGTACCAGAGGATATAAGCTAGTCAGAGAAATCTGAGCTTCTGGGTCAGGAATATCTGACAAGGGTAAGGACTATCAGGATTCAATTACCGAGATAGCGCATCACCTATAACCTCGGCGGAAAGACAAACCCTAACGGATTTAATCAATGAGTAGTAGGAACGAAGTAATCCTTTTGTATGCTCCTTTTCAATTCAATTGTTGAGGTAGGCTGTCAGGCTACAAGCTACGAAAGGCTGGGATGGTTTAAGAAGCTAATGCCTAACCTGAAATAACAGGTAATGCCGAAAAAGGGATGGGGTAACGCCCAGGATATGCAGACGTAAGCCGCGAAGGTGATTAAGTGAAAAGGTGCAATTAGTAATGGACAA
>NZ_JANMZH010000688.1:0-1471 GCF_031383065.1 Microcoleus sp. OTE_8_concoct_300
AAAATAAATAAATTTATAATTAAATCTCTTGATAGTGTGGTCAAGTTAGTTAATAATTGAATAGGACTCGAACTTGATCGGTATTGCCGATCGTCCGAGGACAAGTTTTTACTCGTCAGCCCAATCTTTTAGATAAATGGACTACACCAGTATAGCAGTCCTGATGACTTGTCACAACCGCAAGTTAAAGACGTTAGTCACTCTAGAGTCGCTGTTTAACCAAACATTAACAAGTGAAATTGCACTCAGCGTTTATCTGGTAGATGATGGCAGTACTGATGGCACGTCCGAAGGAGTACAGCAAAAATATCCTCAAGTCAAGCTTTTTTCGGGAGATGGCAATTTATTTTGGAATGGAGGAATGCGGATAGCTTTCAGCGAAGCCATGAAAGACGAGCCCGATTACTACCTCTGGCTCAACGACGATACGGTACTCGCTCCAGAGGCTTTAAATACGCTGCTGACAACCAGTCGCCAGTTATTTGAACAAGGAGAAAAAAAGGCGATCGTTGCCGGCTCTACTTGTGACCCGGATACTGGTGATTTTACTTACGGGGGTATAGTTAAAATTACCCCCTTGCTTCCCTTTAAATTTCGCTTTCTCAAACCTACAAAAGCACCTCAATCTTGTGACAGCATGAATGGCAACTGCGTTCTGATTCCTCGCAGCGTCGTTGACATTGTAGGCAACCTAGATCCAGCCTTCATTCATTACTTATCAGATTGGGAATACGGTTTGCGTGCTCGACAAAAAGGCTGTACAGTTTGGATAGCTCCGGGCTATCAAGGAACCTGTTCGCCGAATCCCCAGTCTACGAAAGTAGCTGCTGCTAATATAAGTGAAGGCTTGCAAAAAATGAATCAACCCAAAGGTTTAGCATTTCAAGATGCTACCCTTCAACCCTGGGAAGAATGGAAATTGTTTGCTCAGCGTCACGGTGGTTTATTGTGGCCGATTTATTGGTTGCTACCTTACAGAAGGTTAGTTTGGTTTTCTGTTTTGAGCAAACTGGGATTAACTAAAAACAAAACCCAAGGTGATCTGGATGGTTGATCAAGGTGAATTGCGCGTCGCTTGGCTGGTTCCCGAAGTGGGACTGGGAGCTTACTGGCAGCCTGTTTTGAGAGAATTTACGAAGGTTTTTAAGAATACTGTATTTTATACTGGTGGGGTTTGGCCGGGATTCGATCCAAAAATGCCTGGATCGTCGGTAATTCAGTTAGTAGGAAAGACGAGTTTTGTGGAGACGACAAAGATAGATACAGGCTACGATCGCGGATTTATCGTAGTATCACCTAGTATTATTGGCTATCTGCTCGAATTTCGTCCTCAAATCGTATTTCCCCAAGCTTTCTCGTTGTGGACTGTAATTGTAGCGCTTTTAAAACCGCTGATGCGGTGGAAAATTGCGATTATTTATGATGGTAGTTCCCCAAATACAGACTTTCGAGATTCGAGTTTTAGGACATT
>NZ_JANMZH010000693.1:0-17192 GCF_031383065.1 Microcoleus sp. OTE_8_concoct_300
ATGAATTCGAGTCGAGCAATTTAGACGAAAGAGGATTTATTTCTCTGATAAACATCATATGAAACTGTAATTAACTCATAATTTTGCCTGGAATATCATTATACTATGTATTTGTGTAATTAATTCTGTCTGACTACTTACACTCTACCCACTCCTGACAGGAGTCAAAGGCAATTAGCCAATTTTCTCCATATAAACCTGTCTAAAAGTTGCTATGTCTTCTTCTAGTTTTACCTGTATATTGAGGAAAAAAAACATATTTTTATTTCCCCTGAAGCTGAGTTATTTGTGCTTGGAACCATGCCGAAGTTATAGCTAAAGCTATTAAAAATTAAAGCAATCAATTTATCAGGTGATGCTGGAGAATCTTCTTTTGTTATATCCTCCTGTTTTGCAGTTTTTAAACATCGCTTCTATTCCATAACCTTGACCGTAAATCTGGATCGCACTTTTCAAATCTGGAAGATTAGTTAGTCGATACCAAGGTTCATCTTCTTGCTTACCTTTATATTTTATTTTCCAATAAGCCACTAAGTTAAAGTGAAAGAAACCTTTATTTAGAGTTAAATTAATTTGAGGATATAATAGATAAAAAGCTGGTTGAACAGGAATGCTATTTAGTGCTTGGAATGGCTGTCTTTTTCTCTAAAAGTCGTATTACCTTTTTGACTGAGTACAAAGCTGATATGTGGACGGTGTAACCCATGTGCTAACTCTATACTATGAAATTCAAGCGTCGCCAATTATTACTAATTTATATTTTTTTTATAGCGTAATTACCGGACGTAGTACCTGTTGCTGTTCGGCTAAATTAGAAGCCCCTTGTTTATCTAACAGTGTCCAGAATATGGGAAAAGCCGTTTTTAGATAAATTGCACTTACCATTAAGACATTATATAGCGGTTCTCAAAAAAGTGAGGTATGCCCACGGAGGCCTATGCCCACGGAGGCCTATGCCCACGGAGGCCTATGCCCACGGAGGCCGCGAGAGCACCTCATGTTACTGAGAAAGGCTATACTCCTTCCACTATGTTCTATCCAATGCAATGATTAATTCAGTTCCCGCTTTGATTTGACGAGCTCTCACCTCTCTAATGATGGGGAACCTGCCTCACAACTATGCTAAGCGCTTTAATAGATAAAAACCGTTGTATGTGACGGTGGCGACTCTGCAAGTAAAATGGTAAATGGCAGAGTTGCGGCTAATCGTTCTATTCTGACTTTTTTGTGAGATTGTAACAACACGCGCGAGCATATTTAGGGTAAGTCACTGTTTTGGGTGGAGATATTTTTCAAGGATAGTGTGATAGAATGAGCGTAAGATATTATTAATCTGGGTCTTATGGTATTAACGAGACCTATCCTTTGTATCACAATTGAGCACTTTTAGTAGAGCGGTTCTCAAGCGTGGTGAGGTATCCCCTAGGCCCTATGCCCTATGCCCTATGCACGTCGGGTACCTCATGTTACGGAGAAAGGCTATATATTGAGATGTTATTGTCAATAAGCCGAGATTTTTTAGGTAAGTCTGAAGCGCGAAAACATTAGCCTGTAATGGTTTGGGGGCAATAGTTGCCCCCTGAAATATGTCTGACTAAGACGAGTAGATTTAGTTTTTAGCTATAAGTTTACATCTCAGTACGAGCTTTACAAAAATTTATACTAAGTTCGCTCGATCTGCACTGGCATAGTATTTTTCGAGCGAGAGGAGGTTTATTTGTTCTTTGTCAGCACCCGGGCTTTCTGAGCGAGCATTTTTTCGTAAATTTCGACTATTTTTATGGCCTTGTTATCCCATTCAAACTCTTTGGCTCTTTCGATACACTTGGCTGACATACTTTCCCGCAGTTTATCATCTTCTACCAGAATTTTTATTTTTTTTGTTAACTCCTGGGTGAGATACTCTCTAGAATTTGGCTCGATTTTAAAACCTGTTTCTTCAGTGACATATTCCCCAATACCGCCGTTATTTGCCACAATACAGGGCAGTCCGCAAGCCATAGCTTCGATTACCACTGCTCCGCCAAACTCTCGGACTGAAGGGAAACAAAAAATATCTGCTTTCCTGTAATAATCTAGAGTTTCTTGTTGATTTACCCATCCTGCAAAGCTGACTAGTTCGCCTAAATTAAGCTCCTTGACTCTGTTTTCCAAGCTGTTTTTTTCTGAGCCGTCTCCTACTATTGTTAAGTGTATTTTACTTTGAATAGCAGGGTCTAATTTCCCAATAGACTCTAGGAGAATATCGGGGCATTTGTACGGAACTAATCTTCCCACAAAAAGTAAATTTATCTTGTCACCTTCTTTTTTTGCTCGTTTAGCAGACATTAAAAAATCCTGGGAAATCCCATTTTCGTAAAACAGTTCTATTTTTTGATCTGAGATAGAAAACAATTCTTTTACCAAATTTAGAGTATATGTTGAACCTGCCAATATTTTGTCGGCTTTCTTGTAAGTTTCTACATACCCCGGTACTAACGCTCGACCCACAGATCTCAAAAAGTTTAAGTAACTAAATTCCTGTCTGGCTACTTCTTGAAAGCCCGGGGGAAAAGGAACACCTCCATTCACAGGTCCCAAAAGAAAAGGAGTTTGCCTGCACGCCTTGACTGCCTTGACAGGATATCTAGGTATCATCGGAGTAAGAGCGTGAACTAAATCGTAATCTCCTCTCAGGATTGGCTCTTGGAATTGCTGATAAACTTGGCGATCGAATTCTGCATATATAGGGTAGGCGAGAGCATTAGCTAAAGGCCAGTTAGTCCGATTTTGTATGGTCAGGCGTTCTACTATCATAGGGAAATATTTTTTTGTGAACTCACTCTCTTCTATATAAAAAATATTATTATACTGGTTGAGTTTTTCCAGAGGTGTTTTATTCCTATCGTGAGTAACTAGCGTGGCATCTACAAGTTTGTTAATTGCTTGAAAATATTTGTATCCCTCCAAAGGTACAGATGCCATTTCGGGATTGCACTGCTCTATAATTAGCAAAACTTTTAATTTTTTTTTGTTCATTGGTTTCTTACTTTTGGATGTAAGTTAATTTTAGTCGTTCCTACATTCTCAAAAACAGCAAACACGCTGCATTTAAGACCGATATGACTTAGGCTGCGCGATCAATAATTTTCACACTATCTGTAGGGGTGAGGTGCGCATTGCATCCTACAGATAGTGTTTGTGCGTCCAAGATTCAGCGATTCTAATTAATTATCTTAATCTAGTTAGCTGTCTTGTATTCAATCAAATTGCTGGCCTGTCCCAGCAATCGGCGTTGGTGAAATAGAATCTGACCCTGCAATTGAGTAAAACTCGCCACCACGCAAAATATAGCATAAAGCGCAGCATCCTTGGCTGGCAAATTCCGCTGCTGCTGCATCCGGCGGTAAATTCGGTAAGTAGTTAGCGGGTAGCCGGCGAGCAACCACAGGCTCCACCCGTGGGTGAACCAGGCTGTACCCAATGCTAGCACTGGCAAAACCAATCCCCAGAACCAGATGCTGAGGGTTTCTTTCCTCCAGTGGCGTTCGGGGGTGTTCCCGTGCAGCCAGAAACCCTCGGCGTAGGCGTAACCTGCTCTTTGAGAGCGCTTCGACCACTGCTCAAAACCTGTCATGTGGGCGTCGTGCAGGGTCATTTCTGCATCTAAGCGCTCGATTTTCCAGCCTTTTTGACGCAGCCGCACGCAGAGTTCCGGTTCTTCGCCGGCTATCAGTGCGGGGTTGAAGCCACCGACTTGCTCGAATGCCGAGACCCGCATCATGGAGTCGCCGCCGCAGGCTTTGGCTTCGCCGACAGGCGTGTCCCACTCGATGTCGCACAGTCGGTTGTATGCTGTGGCTTCGGGGTACCGCTCGCGGCGGCGTCCGCACACTACAGCTAATTCGGGTTTGGCTGCGAGTTCTTGCTGGGCTCTCTGGAGCCAGCCGTCAACTATTTCGCAGTCGCCGTCTACAAATTGAACAAATTCGATGTCGGGAGCTAATTGCAGCAAGCGGGCAAAGCCTTCATTTCTGCCGCGGGCTGCGGTAAAAGGTTTAGATAGGTCGAGTTCTACTGTATCGGCTCCGATCGAGCGAGCTAATTCTAAGCTGCCGTCTGTTGAGCCGGAATCGACATAAACCACGAGACCTACTTTGCCGATCGCTGACCGCAAGCACGCTCCGAGCCTCACGCCCTCATTCCGCCCGATCGCGACTAATCCAACTTTGTGCAATTGATACATAATCACTACTATCTAATAATTTAAGTATTCTTGTCTTGATTTTTTTTGGCTGCCATCATCTTCGCCGGAATGCCAACGGCAGTTTGACCTGCTGGAATGTCTGATAAAACTACGGCGTTTGCTCCGATATTTACGTCGTCTCCCAGGTAGACTTTTCCGAGGATTTTTGCACCAGCGCCGACGTTAACCCGATCGCCCAATTGAGGAGATTCTAGCGGTTTGTCCAAATAGCGGTTTCCCAGGGTTACGCCTTGGCGGATAATGCAGTCGTCGCCGATCGTACAGTTTCCGTGGATGATAATAGCGCTCTGATGTTCAATCACCACCCGGCGGCCGAGCTTCACGCTGTACGGCAAATCTATGCCGTAGGTGTTGCGGACTTTTCGGTAGAGCGCTCTGTACAGAATGCTCAACGGAGCCCGCAGCAGTTTTGGTTCTATCTGCATCCTCCAGACGCCGAACCTTTGAACTGCTACGGCCCGAAATCCCGGTTTTGTCCAGTCGCGTCCGTGAGCGTTCCAGTCTTCTTTGATTTGTTGCCACAGTCCCAATTTTGGGGTTTCTATTTGATTGGCAGTTTCTGTGATTGGCGGCTGCGCTACCATAATTTATTACCCTATTTTTTTACTTATTTGATTTTCTCTTCACCCAAATATTCTAGTGCCATTCGCAGAGAATTTATATCGATTTGGGTGCGAGTCCCAGCAAAAGCTCCTGCTTCTTGCTTGAAATCAAGTGTGCCAATTACATCTTCTTTGACACTCCCCGCCCTATAAGGACGGGGATTCTTTCATCGCCGGGAGCGCAATCGCTTTACCCTCAGAAAGCATCACAGGCGGTGTGTCCCACGGCTGCAAGTCCTCGAATGAGAACTACTTGAGCGGCTGCAACGTCTCTATCCATCGTATAGTCGCCATGTTGGCACGAATGAATACGCTCGGAGAGCTGCTTCTTGCCCGTCTCGACTAAGCACTTAGGACATATGTGACTGGTTTTCTTGCTGTCAACCTTAAGAAAGAACACTCCGCGTTTGCCACAGCACTGCTCTAATACTTGAAAAAATTGTCCCCATCCAGCGTCTAAGCAGTGCTTCCCTAAGAAGCCTCGCACCTTACCTGGAGTTTCAAATCTTCCACAAATATCATCCCCGCCCAATCGCAGAGATTGTGAGCTACGAGCCAGTAGTAGTTTTTCCGAGTATTTGCAATTCCTTCGTGCAGTTGGCTGACTTTAACTTGCGCTTTCTTGCGGTTATTCGACCCCTTAACTTTTCAAAGGTACTCTCTGTTGCAGTAATCTAAGCTTGCGTTCGAGCTTCTTGAAAGGTCTGGGATTGGGGAACAACTTACCGTTAGAAACCGCAGCCAAGTGACTGATTCCAACGTCTACTCCAAGTGCTTCGCCATCTGGCATGACATCTGGAACGGATACATCCCACTGCAATGTCAACATGGCAAACCATCCGCTAGCACGTCTGACTATCCGAACCTGTTTTAGCTTGGTGCCATCAGGAATAGAACGCGATTGGCCCAACTTGAGCCAGCCAATTACAGGTAGCTTGATAGCGCCATCTCTTACGGCATCTATCCCAACTTGAGGAAAAACGAAAGAGCCCATGGTTCTACACTTCTTGAATCGAGGGAAACCATGTCCTTGCTCCCAGATGCTGACGAATGCTTGTTCTAACCGACGAAGCGTCTGTTGTAGAACTTGAGATTGCACTCGCGATCGGGTTGCCAGAAGTTTTCCTATAGGCTGTTAATGTCTTGCATTGACTCGCATAAGTAGGGCGTTTGGTTTCTGCTGGAATAATGTATTCGGACTGGAGAGAACAAGCATTTATCTGACAGCTAGGAGATTTAAACCAATCTTTGCGCTCGGCTAATGCATAGTTGTAGACGCGCCAATATTGTTCGAGCCAGTCTTCAAATCGGGCAACTTGCGCGCTCTGTGGGTTTTAGTTTGTATTCGTATGTAAGACTAAACACTTGCATCACCTCCTCTTTTTACTATAGCTTAAAAAACGTTGCATCGCTTCTTAAGCGATAGTATTTAAAGAGAAAGCCGTCCTAGAAGGACGGGGCTTTAAACCCAATTTTTCGGTAAGGTGCGGTGTGCATGGCCAGGTCTGTATGGCGTGAATGCCGAGCCAGGTCGAGGGAAGTCTGGCTGTAGAAAGATGACGGTGGCGCGAGTCTACAATTCCCCGGTGGTTTTTTCTTCTTAGGCGAACGTGGCTACTTGAGGAAAGACTTCAAATTCACTCGTGCAGCCTGCGTCCAACAGAAAATCGTCTAATTGAGACAGTCACCAAGCCTGAAAATGCTGCCCAATCTCAGGGTCACAGGCGCTCGTCATTCCCCTATAAGTTCCGTGAAATACCTAGCACTGACCTTCGGTGAGCGTGTAGGCTTCGTGTATCATCTGCCGTTGCGGGCGTTGGGTATCTCATTACTGAGATTCGTCACTGAAGACGATCCGAGTCTGACACTGCATAAGAAAGCTTTGCAGCCTTTATCCCTTCTTCGGGAACCCAGGCATTCGTCCTGTTTCCCAAGACCAAAAACTGTTTTCGTACAAGAAACATGGTTTATATTTTACGGTAGGGCGTTACCTTGCTTTCCCAGCGGTCTGTTTTTTCCCCCTTTCTCTGGCAGTTATCCTTGGTAAGCATACTACTGCTACTGTAACCTGTTGTTTTCAGTCGAGTGGGTGGGTCGCAACCACTTATATATTACAGGTTTTTTTGCTAGAGAAACAGTAAATTGTCGCTCTTTTTCATATACCTTGCTTGGCTTATATCCCAACGCCCAATTGAGTACAATTACAGCGTGGGACTTACGCCAATTGAGTTAAAATTTATCAAGTTTCGTAGAATCCCAATAGATGTGACTCACTTTTACCGACACCGTGTACACTGCCCAAAGCCCTTCGGACAACCGCTAAAATATTGTAATAAACCTTCTTGGAGGCAAAAATAAAATTATTTAGCTTTGGGATAATTCAAGAAAATAATTTCGCCCAAAAAGTTCTTAGTTACGGTTTGAAACAAAGTCTCAACACTCCAAGGTTCCCGATACAACTCAGCTACATATTCAGCACTGGCAATAGTTTGAGGTAGACTTGTGAGTAAGGCAATTTCTCCCTTACCATCACGAGTAGCTGTTTTCAACCGGACTACCAACCGTCGTACTTTCAAACCGTTACCCCCATAAGTGAGAGCAACTGTTTGTTCACTCAACAGAGCCAGTTTCTACATCACGCAAGGAATTGCAATTCACTGATTGCTCGCTGTGGCAGAGTTTTATGTTCTCGGCTCAAAAAGTCAGAAGAAGCTGTAGATATACCAAAGAGAAACCCTTGGGTACACATAGGGCGATCGGCAATCCATAATTCACCAGCTTTGATAGTGTGCAACACCGACTCAAATAAAGAACGTTCATGAGCATGACCATCTTCACAGGGAAACACATCAATAGCCATGCGTAATTCGGGATCTAGGACCACCGGCATACTTTCCAGGTAAAGCTTTCGCTGCATAGGGTTTCATGGTTTCTAGACGATAATCTGTTGCAGCTAAACAGTTACCATCAATGATTCGCTCGTTGATAAAAAGCTAGTAACTTGGGTGGACAGCCTCCCAAAAGCTGCATCAAAGTAGTCATAGATGTGGCAGTTTCTCGTAACAGGCTTTTCATAGACCACTTCAATAACATAAGATGCCACTCTGGGTACTATTGGCACCTCTACGACATCCAAAGCTCTTGTCCGAACAATTATGTTAGTTTGAGACTTGTGCAACAATCCATTATTCTTGTTTTTCCCTCTCTGGCAATTAGATTGAGTGTCCTACACCAAGAGATTGCGGTCACAAGTTTTATGCTTGTATTTAGGAATTTGAGGTGCCCTTTGGAACTGGCTGCTGTCCTCAAGGTATGCAAGTGTTGCCTCTTTCCATGCCGACCAATCGTGAATAACCTGCTTAATAACCTGATTGCTGATCTTAGCTGATCAGGCATGATCAGCTTCTGTCGGCTTGAGGATGGCATATAAAGGGAAGGCATTGATGGGTGTTCTGGTGGATTCCCACCATTTGAATCTCTCCCCTAATCCGTAGTTGTATTGCCGACGGCAAAGTTCGAGGTGAGTGGCTATCGTTACCTTTTGATGTTTAGTGGTTTTTAGCCTGTACTTGTAGGTGAGTTGCATAAACTGCCTTTTTTCGACCTAGTTACCATATACTATATTTCGTCACATTGTTATGATTGTATTACTGTTGCAACGTGCAAGAAAGTACATTGAAAATCAGGATGCTCCCGAAATATAATTGGGCAGCTTCCTAACAAAGAGGACAGCCACGCCTTTGATCAAGAGGCGTGGATTCGGGGTACGGAGGGGAAGAAGGCCTCCTTTGACGGAAAGCAGCCAGGGTACAAGCCCCCGGATTCATTCGTGGAGCGAGAAAAAAGCTCCGAATCCTCATCACGAACCCCCGGATTTATCAGTGGGGTCGCTTTCTTCAATTCTTTAATCTAAAATCTAAAATCTAAAATCTAAAATCGATTGACTCCTCTCTAAATACACGCCTTGGACGAATTGGCTGTTAGTTAACTATAAGTCGCGGCATTTGCTTCTGGTTTCGTCAGCTCAACCGCCAAACTGACACCAGTTTAAAAAAAGAATGCAATTCTAGGCAAGATCCCAACTCTTAGCTCATCATTCATTCCCAATTCTAAAATCTCAAATCTAAAATCTAAAATGGTATGATTCAGCAGTAAAATCGCTATCGCCGTGAAAACACCCCCATTCAAGCCGTCAGTCAAGGCTGTGGAGTCAATCTCAAATCTCAAATCGCAAATCGACTGACACAATTCTTAATAAAATTAAGATCGCTCAAAGCCTTATAAATCCGTTATGCAATCCCCTTCAACCGCCATATATTTTTATGATTTTGCGGAGTTTTGCGGTGCAAACCTTACTTGGGAATAGTTTCAGCTTTTTGGCTCTCTAACAACGAGCCAATTTTAGTGAGATAGAATAGCAGCATCTTTAAAATCAGTATAAACATGAGTTCATCAACCGTCCTACAAAGCATCGAAAAGCACATTCCCATCGTGGGAGATGTGCATACCAAAAGTCCGATCGCCTACGGAGCAACCCGCCTCGCAGTCAGTGCAGTTAACACGCTGCAAATGGCAGTAGCAGAGTCTTACATCAACGGCTTAGAAGTCCCAGATTCAGTATTGCGATCGCTTTTTGATACCTGTATGCCGGTATTTTTTAAGCATTGTCCGTCCCTGCTTGCCCCTTACGAATGGGTACTGACAGAAACAGATCGTACCGCCGAAGGGCCCCGGGATTTAATGAAAATTCAGTACGACTTGCCTCAAGCAATGCTGAATCGGATGTTAGGCGACGGCAAACTCATTTATCCTAAATACAGCATGGGGTTGTGGGAAAAAGGAGCGGCTAACCTTGAACAATCGCAAATGCAGATGATTGATGATGTGATTGAGAAGCTAGACATTCAGGATGGCGATCGAATTTTAGACTTTGGCTGCGGTTGGGGTTGCGTCCCCAATTACATTCTTGCCAAATTCCCCAATGTCACCTTTACGGGGATTAACTTGAGCCACCACCAATGCGAGTATATGCGTCAGAAGATGCAAGACCCCGAAAGCTACCTCAGTTCCGGTCGATTTACCCTATATGAAGGCGATTTGAACGACGCCCAATTTGACACAAAATTTGACAAAATTCTCTCCATAGGTGTTTTTTGTCATGTAGGTAATTTAACGCAAGCTTTCCAAAAGCTTGCCTCTTTCCTGAAGGATAACGGCAAAGTTTTCATTCACATCATCACAGTTCGCACTCCCAACAATATATCCAGCGTTTTCACCCACAAATACATTTTCCCTCACGGCCGTTACTGGAAATACGATGCCGTTCCCAGCCACAACAAAGACCTCAAAACCATAAAAAACTGGTATCTCAACGGATACAATTACTCCACAACCTTTGCTAACTGGCTGAAAAACTTTGATGATTCTCAGGCAATAGTCAAAGATTTAGACTACGGCATCGACTATGCCAAATTTCGCCGTATCTGGCGGTTTTACTTGATGTGGTTTGTGGCTAATTTCGCGAGTTGCGATGGTGAATATAACGGCAACGGCCAATATTTAATGGTTCGTGCCTAACCGCTAATCAGTAGGCCAAGCTCACAAAGCTCAAAAAACCGAACACCCCGAACCTCGACTTCTCAAATAAGTCGAGGTTCTCATGTGCAAGCTACTTATCCGGAGAATGAAACCGTTCTATGTCAATTTAGGGCTATAGACAAGTGTTGCCTTCTTTTGAGGAATTTTTCTGAGTTCAAAAAAATCCGGAATAGGACGATCGATCGGCGAAGAATATCTATATCAAGCCTGATTCTAGGCGCACAATAGTTTTTAAATTCCATCGTCGATCGCTAGTGACTATCTCCGAGCTTTTACTACAAAAAAAGGGTTGATTTATACAATGGTAGACAAAATGAAACCTTCTCTTCCTCAAGACGATCCGAACCAAGAACAGCGCCGCGATTCCTTGAATCGCCAGCAACAAGCTTATCAGTTTGACTTTGAGAGTTTATCACCTTTGGCATTATTGAAAGATGTGCCACCAGTCGAGAACTTTTCGAGCAAGTATATTGGAGAGCGGATACTAGCAACATCGGAACTTCCAGGAAATATGCTGGCGACCGATTCGAGAACTTTTCTCGATCCTCTCGACGAGCTCCAAGATTATGAAGACTTCTTTACTCTGCTGCCGCTACCTGCTGTTGCCAAAATCTTCCAAACCGATCGCTCTTTTGCAGAACAGCGCCTGTCAGGAGCAAATCCGATGGTGCTTCGCCTGTTAGATGCTAGCGATCCTCGGGCACAAACACTGGCACAAATTTCCGGTTTGCACCCGTTATTCGATCTGCATCAAGAGTTGCAGCAAAAAAACATTTACGTTGCCGATTACACGGGTACTGACCAACACTATCGCGCGCCTTCAAAAATAGGAGGCGGAAGCTATGAAAAAGGCAGAAAATACTTGCCAAAACCGCGGGCTTTTTTCGCTTGGCGGTGGAGGGGAATTAGCGATCGCGGTGCAATGACACCGATTGCCATTCAACTAGATCCCAACCCAAATAGCCATCTGTACACCCCATCCGATCCTCCTGTCGATTGGCTGTTTGCGAAACTCTGCGTGCAAGTAGCAGATGCCAATCACCACGAAATGAGCTCGCATTTAGGTCGAACTCATCTGGTGATGGAACCAATCGCGATCGTCACCGCCCGACAGTTGGCTAAAAATCACCCGCTGAGCCTACTGCTGAAACCGCACTTTCGCTTTATGTTGACCAACAACAAGCTGGCGCGTTCTTATTTGATCGCGGACAACGGGCCCGTCGATGAATTGCTAGGCGGCACCTTGCCAGAGACAATAGAAATAAGTAGAGAGGCCTGCAGTACGTGGAGTCTCGATCAATTTGCCTTGCCCACTGAACTGAAAAATCGGGGAATGGATGACCCAAATCAACTTCCTCACTACCCTTACCGAGATGATGGATTGCTGCTGTGGAATGCGATTCAAACCTTTGTATCTGGCTATCTCAAATTCTTTTACCCGACTCCGGGGGCGATCGCCCAAGATGTGGAATTGCAAACCTGGGCCAAAGAATTAGCTTCGGCTAAGGGCGGTAAAGTCAAAGGAATGCCAAGCAAAATCAACACAGTTGAACAATTAATTGCCATTGTCACAACTATAATTTTCACCTGCGGTCCGCAGCATTCAGCAGTCAATTTTCCCCAGTATGACTACATGAGTTTTGCCGCCAATATGCCCTTGGCAGCCTACCGGGACATTCCTAGAATTACTGCTTCGGGTAATCTAGAAGTGATTACGGAAAAGGACATTTTACGATTGCTTCCTCCGTACAAGCGAGCGGCTGAACAACTGAAAATTATGTTTGTTTTGTCAGCTTATCGATATGACCGTTTGGGTTTTTACGATAAATCTTTCCGAGAACTCTACGGGATGAGCTTCAAGGAAGTTTTTGGGGGAACGCCGATCGAACTTTTAGCTAGAGAGTTCCAGCAAAATTTGAATATAGCAGAACAAAACATTGATGCCAACAATCAAAAACGAGTAATCCCTTACTTTTCTCTCAAGCCTTCGTTGGTGCTCAATAGCATCAGTATCTAGAATTAAAAATTCAGGACAATATCTGAACGTAGGGTGCGCAGTGCGCACCTTACTCTCTATTAGCCGTTTTTGAATTCTTCCACAATCGAGCAATTCACGGTCATTGTACCAGAGGAATCAGTGAAGGTGACTTGATCTTGATAATGTCGTGGGGTTTCCATCAGTAACCGCCAAGCTTGGCCAGCATCGATTAAATTCATCTGATTGGGATAGTGAATTTGCAACAACTCTTGCACCATTGGGTAATAGTTTGAGTTGATGCTGGGGAAAATATGATGCTCTGTGTGGTGAGAAAAATTAAAGTGCAGCAGGTCAATTATTTTAGGAACCCGCAGCGAAGCACTATTGATCAGCGGGTCATTAATGCTAGTCATCCGGCAACCCATGTGGTTGGTATAGATGTAAAACATTGCTCCTGCATGACCAATTGCGATCGGCAAAATGTAGGCAAGAGCAATTTTTATCGGGTTAAATTCTAGGTAGAATAAGACGCCCAGATGAATTCCTAAGATTCCCAGACATTCCAGGGCGATCTTCAATCTATCTTTAGGACTAACTGTAAAGGCAGCCGGTACATAATCAACGGATTTATCATTAAATAACAGTACCGAGGACACGTTGCGAAAATTATGTACTGCCCACGAGCCCGCCATTCCTACAATTAACCACAGCGGATTGACTTCCACCGAGGGTACAAATAGGTTTTGAATCCATTTTCCCCAAGTATCGGGCTGCTGGTACAGGTAGTTGCGATCGGGATCGGCTAAGGAATTGGTGTTATTGTGGTGTACGAGGTTGTGCAGAGATTTCCACTGAGTAGGTGGCATCAATAGCATACTTAGCCCTAAAAAGGCGATCGGATAAGTCAGGCGAGACTTTTTCTGGACGCTACCGTGCATCAGGTCGTGGGAGCTAAATAGCAAAACTATGATACTATTGCCCATAATCGCGGCTAAGGGTAAGTAAAGCCATAAAAGATACACAGGCCAGCGATCGAGCTCATCGGCAATTCCCCATCCCAGCAACAAAATTCCCAGATTGATTAACAGTATTGCTAACTTGCTAGGATCTGGTTCAAAGGCTTGTGAGGGCAGAAGCGGACGCAATTTTTTAGCATATACCGATTGATGAGTTAGCGTTTCCTCCTCTACAGTCTCGTCTAAAGAAATGAGCATTTTTTCTGAATTCATTCTTTTCTAATAACACCCTAATGTCAGTCAGATTATTTTCCCTGTATTCATTATATCGGTTTGGAGGGTGTTTAAGATTATAAAAATATTTTTTGAAGATAGTTACAACTGTGATCCTGATATTTTTAGGAATTACGCACGGGTAGTCAAAAACCGAGTTTTTTTACGAAAATACTTCGTCATAGCCCACCGAACTTTAAAAACCCAGTTATGAAGGTCTTGATGCGTAAGTCCGGATTTTATATCATATCCTGCCGATTTCTGATATGTCCGAAGAGCACACAACGCCTTGAAGTGAAGTAATCGCAGGGATTTGAGACTGCTTTTCTCTGCTGTTGCAAACGCGGCGCTGCCGACAAGTATTTAGACAGACATGATCTGACAGGATTATGTAATTGCTGTGTACTTGGTATGACAGGATTATGTGATTGCTGTGTACTTGGTATGACAGGATTTCCCGCTTAATTTATTACGCTAAAATGTATCATATTTCTGTAGGTTCTGCATCTATTCTTTTTACTTTCACTGTCAAAAAAAGATCTTTAAATCTGCCTGTAGAATCAAGTTAATATTAAATCATCTTCTTCAATTGTATGACTTATATCATGTCCGATCGATTAACCATAATATCTCGGTCGGGGCGGTTTTTTGAGATGGTCAATTATTGGCAGGTATTGTTGGTGAGGGGAGCCCCTACAAAAATCGCGGTCCCTCGACCGGACATGATATTACGCACTCCGAACAAAGAAACCGGGTTTTTAAAGATATTGAGGGTTTTAACCAGATATTGTGGTTGAAAAACCAAGTTTCTGACTTCCTGTGCGTAAGTCATGCAATTGACCGATACAGCCGTGGTTTCAATTTCCCACGAAGGTGCCATATACTTAAATTCAATTCAAGAGTCAAACCGCAGGACATAAGTCACTAAAATAGTCCGTTACCTTGAACTATTTCTTTAATTGTCGTCAGGGTATCTAACCCGATCAATCCTCGACGATAACCTTTTTGGTTGGACATTCCCAAAAATATCGCATCTCCCCGATTTTGATAACGCCAAAACCGAGGCGAGGCATTAATAAAAGTTGAGGCGCTGTTAACATCCAGAGCAAATTGGCGACTTTCTAAGTAAGATTCAGTGGCGATGCAGTCAGCGTGGCCGCTGCTGTTGCGGTTGATCCAGCCGATCGCAATCTCTAAACTATCGACAACTTTAAAGGCTATGGTTTTGTTTAAATAAGGTTGAGTCCACTCGTATGGTTCCGCCAGCTTCAAGTCTGGGAAATCTGCGACGAGATCTGCATCTGCGCTAATTTGAAAGCCTTTTTCTTTTAAAGTGTTCCACAGCCTGACTAAGGAAGAAGGCTTTTGGTTGCGATCGATCAGCACTTTCTCGATCGCGTTAACAGGATCTGGCACGCTTTGATGGCTATCCAAAATCATCCACCTTGCCATCTCCAAACTGCCAGTCGGCGACCAATAAAGGTAACAATTGCCCATTGCCGACCTCAACACGGGTGCTGTGCACAACCTTACAACCTGCTGCACCAAACTCGGCCTGCCGTAGGGAATAATTAAATTGAGATATTGGTCTTGAGTGACCAATTCTCGAATCGCAGCGCCCCGATCCGGCGCCAGTACCTGCAAACATCCTGATGGCAAACCGACCTCATCGATCGCCGACACCAAAGCTTCTCCAATTACAGCATTAGTTTGCCAGCTTTCGCTCCCACCTTTGAGAATCAAACTGTTAGCGCTTTTGAGACACAAACCGGCTGCGATCGCCCCCAACTCCGGAAACGCCTCGTAAATTAGAGCGATCGCCCCCAGTGGCAGCGACTGACAGTAAACCTGACACCGATCGACCTGATAAGAAGCATTGATCACCCGGCCGATCGGATCTGGCATTTCCCCCAGCCGTTCGAGAATTTGCACAGTTGTCTTGATCCGTTCCGGCGTCAGCTTCAGCCACTCGACAATCAAGTCGGGAATCGCCATGTCCCGACTCGCTTCTAGATCCAGAGTATTTGCTTCTAAAATTTCATTTTGCCGACGTTTCAGCGAACCCGCCATCGCCTGCAAAGCGGCAGCGCGATCCGTACTCTTTGTCGCGGCCAGATCCAAAGAAGCTTGATAAGCCCGGCGGGCGACATTTGCCGCATCTGATGAATGGCTAAAATCCTCTATTATCATCTAGCTAACGCCTGTAAGCCAGCCATACCATCAGCGCCGGCAGCATTGCTAGCAGCACGGCGACCATCGCCCACAGAATAATATTCGGGCCCGGCGAGTGCAGCGCCAAGGGCAACCAAATCACTAGCGGCACCAATATCATACCCAAAGCCAGTGGCAAGTAATGCGCCTTCAAACCCGGATGCGCTCTATTCCACTGGTGGCCTGTCCACCGCCAAGCCTGCTTGTAAGGATAGTTTGTTGATAGTTGCTCGATGACGTGTCCGCTTTCCTCCAATACAAATATTTGCTGACAGCGGTTGCAGCCAAAGGCTTCTGTCAACGTTATGGGCACGAGACGACCCCGCCGCCGGCAAGGACAGGGGTACTCATCGTTTAAGTCAATTTTTGGAGCTTTTTGAGATGGCACGAGCGATCGGATAAAAAAAGCGTTTTTGCAAAAATAAGCGTTAATATGCACTTAATCAAACTTGTCAGTTCTGCCCGATCGAGGCTTTCAACTGCGTGTTCCGAGCGAGCGCCCTAGTGGCAATTTTGACTTGCAAGTTTTCTACTCCACTTTACCACTAACTTAGGTATTTTCAACCATCCTTAGAAGTATACCGAAAACTTTCTTGCTCTACTTTCCGGTTTTCTTTAGCGGTTTTCTTGAGCTTTTTTTAAGCTTCTAAAGCGGGTGACGCGATTCGAACGCGCGACATTCACCTTGGCAAGGTGACGCTCTACCACTGAGCTATACCCGCACTTTTAACGTGCAAAACTCACTATCTCAAATTTCTCAGAGTTTGTCAAGCTTTTTGCCCAAACTATTCCGCCGCCAATTCACTTAGCTGCGCTGAGGCACTTTTTAAGGACGATGGCAATTGACTATAATCGCTGTTGGAGCGCATACTACGCATTAAACTTGCCATTTCTAGCGCATTCATGGCATAATCCCAGCCTTTATTGCTTTTAATGCCTGCTCTTTCCATCGCTTGCTGCATAGTATCAGTAGTCAAAATCCCAAAAATTACCGGGACTCCCGTTTGAAACCCAATGGCGGCAATACCTTTAGCCACTTCTCCAGCTACGTAGTCAAAATGGGGAGTTTGACCTTTAATGACCGCACCTAAACAAATAATCGCATCATAGCGCTGAGTCAAAGCTACTTGATGGGCGACTAAAGGAACTTCAAAGCTACCAGGAACCCAAAAATAATCTACTTGAGTCCCGTGAGGATTGGGATCTACACCGTGACGTTTTAAACAGTCTTGACAGCCTTCTAAGAGCTTAGTTGTGATTAAGTCATTGAATCGTCCAATCACTATTGCTAGTCGTAACGGTTCGGTTTGGGTAAAAGTCCCCTCAAA
>NZ_JANMZH010000694.1:0-8147 GCF_031383065.1 Microcoleus sp. OTE_8_concoct_300
ATGAATTCGAGTCGAGCAATTTAGACGAAAGAGGATTTATTTCTCTGATAAACATCATATGAAACTGTAATTAACTCATAATTTTGCCTGGAATATCATTATACTATGTATTTGTGTAATTAATTCTGTCTGACTACTTAATAGCAGTGCATCTGTTGCTTGCCCCTGGGCTGCGGCTGAAAGTGAAGTTGGTGTCTAACTCTTGAGACATAACTGCTTGAGTTAAAGTTACTGCAGGCGAGCTTCTCAGTCCATTTCTCCAAAAGTGGGGCGCTAGACTTCACAGGCAGTTTCAGAAGAGCTGGCTGGTTGCCTTTGCCATTGCATTGTCCCACAACCGGGCTGCGATCGCCCTTTGGCTCTGGAGCGCGATCGGCTCTGGTTATTGGCTAGCTCGATCGCTCTTACTGGTTGAGTCGATCGGCTTTAGAACAATTTGCATAAATTTGCAGACATAATTTTGAATATTTTAGCTAGAAAATAACCTCAAGCTAGGATACAAAATTACTCGAATTGTCTAAGATGTTAAAAACCACAACAATTCCCAGTTGCGATAAATTCTTTGTATATCCTTAAATTATGGCACTTCTTTTAAGTTCCCACAACGTTGCCAGTTATTTGAGAGGCTTAACTCTGTGTACTGATGCAGACCAAGACCTGGTTCAGATTGATTCAATCCCCGCTAAAAATTTTAATTTGTTAGTAACTCTCTCTAACGGTCATAAATACCTTGTGAAGCAGGAACGTTATGCCTCTGATGGAAAAACGGCTGGCGAGTTTTTGAATGAATGGCGAATTCAAAAGTTTTTGCAGCAGTCGAGGCTTGTGAAAAAAAAATCAATTAAAATAGTTGATTGAATAGACGGATTTTTATCAACTACTCTTTAAAGCCTTATCACTTGGTTAGTTTGTGGTGATTTAGCATTCCGTCTTAAATTGCTAGAAACTGCTTACATGAAAAGCTTGAGAATTTTCGGAGAGGTCTAATGGAAGAAATCGATGTTAATAGTTCTACACCCCTTTGCCCCAGTGCGCGAGCTGAAGTCGGGAATAGTGCAGTATTTGGGGTAATTGCTGGCACAGTAGAAAACCCTCAAGTCGCTTATCTTAAACAAGTTCAGCCTCTAACTGACGAACTTATGGTTTTGAGCGGGTCGGTTACGCCAACAGAAGTGTTTCGGATTGCGGCTCCATGTGCGGAGACAGGTTGCCAGCATTTTGATGGCGCAAATTGTGGTCTGGCAACGCGAGTTGCAAACCAAATGGCTGCGGTGTCGGAGAATTTACCACCTTGCCCTATCCGTCGCGAGTGTCGGTGGTGGCAGCAAGAAGGTAAAGCAGCGTGTATGCGCTGTCCGCAAATTATTACAGATAACTACCTCCAATCTGAACAATTACGTGAGGTAGCGACACCTAAGGCTGTTTAATCAATTCAATCAACTGCATAGTAAAAGCCCTCTGATGATTAATTAGAGGGCTTTTACTATACTCAATTTAGAAAGCCTAGCTAATCTGTAAACGTTAGAATTTAGTTTTTGCTCAAAGCTTTCTCTTTTTTATCTAAGGCTTGTTTGGCTTTCAACATGGCTTTTAAAAAGGCTAACTCGCTGCTCCATGCGCTGCGCGGAAGGATAGTAATTGGAGAATTATCATTGAAGGAATTGAGATTTTCTGTCATAACTTATACATCCTTACAACTGCAATTGATTAAACTTCAACTAATGGGGATTCGGAGGGTTCCTGTTCATCCGCCCAAGTTGCCGGCCATTGGATGCGATCGCTTGTAAAATGAAGCGGGTCATTCTCCAACCAAGGAGCATTAATAGCCTCTTCAATTAGTTCAAATTCACCATTATCAAACGGCAGCCCTGGCGCGGGAACTTTAGGAGAAACGCGCTCTCGAATTCCCTTTTCTGCCTGTACGATCGCCCGATGGTGGCAGTAAGGATTATTTCCGCGACGGTTAAAGAAAACATGGGCAGTCCAAGTACAGCCTCCCCGGCAAAGTTCGGCAAACTCACAGGTTTTACAAAAGCCCCATAAATGCGCTGTTCCTTGAGGCGTTCCCGCGCCTAAATTGAAACGCAACTCGTCAGTTTCTTCAACAATTGTACGGAGTGAATGGTCTCTGATATTGCCACCAGTATAAGCTGATGTCGGTAAAGAAGGACAGCCTTTAATCGCACCATCTGCCTCAATTCCTAAAGTAGAAAGTCCCGCAGAACAGCCTTGCCAAAATGCCCACTCGTTTTCGTCACCGCGTCCTCGCAACAACCGTTCGTCAGGGCCATAATAACCGATGTTATTACCGGGCTGGATTTGAACACCCTCGCGCTTTGCCCGACGAGCTACGCGGGCTAGCATGGGATAAATATCCAGTAGTTCGCAGGGTTGCAGGAGAATATGGGCGTTGTCTGCCGCATTACCCATCGGCACGGTTAGTTGAATTTGCCAAGCGATCGCTCCGGCGTCGCGAATATGTTCGTAGATGCAAGGAAATTCTGGTGCTGACAGGCGGTTAATTTGGGTGTTACAACCGAATTTTATGCCGGCTTCTTTGAGATGGCTCATCGTTTTAAACGCATATTTCCAAGAGCCTTGCCGTCCGCGCAAGCGATCGTGCGTTTCCTCTAAGCCATCAATGGAAACCGAGACGGTTGCAATGCCTGCTTCTTTCATTCGACGTGCTGTTTCTAGCGAGATGCCATAACCTCCAGTCGTCATACTGCAAAGCATCCCCGCTTGATTAATCGCTTTAGCAATTTGCAGCCAATCTGGACGCATAAATGCTTCGCCACCAATCAATGTAACTTCTTTAATGCCGACTTCTGCCATCTGCCGAACAAGATCAAATGCCTCTTCTGTAGTAAGCTCTGTGGTGCGTGCGTGTCCCGCTCGCGAACCGCAGTGACTACAAGCCAAATTGCACTTTAGAGTAATTTCCCAAACAGCGTAACTCGTGCGACGGTATGTCATAAAAACCTTTAGTTTTTTTTGAGATAAACGGGTTAAGTTAATTTCTTATCCTGTGGGAGACAGACTCAAAGCCTTAGGTCTCCCTTTTTATTTTGCCTCAGAACACAAAAGAAATAGAGACGGAGTAAATATTTTGAGTTCGGGGAACTCTGACGACGCTAATGCTACTAATGCTAATAAAACCACCTGCGGTATACAATTGCTTGTAATCTTTTAGGTCGGTTAGGAAGCTCTCACTCCTTGAAAGAATTTAGAACCTGCAAGCTTCACGTCAGATATAGTGATGCTAGCCCAGGGCTGTTTCATTCTCAGGGAAACCAGGGTTTTGTAGGGGTAGTGCCCCCGTGCCTACCCTCCCCATCCACGATTTGCAGGCGTTTCAGGGATTGGGGCAACCACGGGGGGATTGGGGCAACCACGGGGGGATTGGGGCAACCACGGGGGGATTGCCCCTACAATGAATGAAACAGCCCTGGATGCTAGCCAGGGGTAATTTCCTCTTAATTTAAATGATTGAATCTGTTAGAGTGAAAGAAAGCAAATTTATCATTAGTAAACTCCTAGCTTAAAGCTTCGCCGCTTGAGGAATACACTTCGGTGTGACAACAAATACTTGCTTAAAATATAGCGATCGCGCTTGCCATCCTCAAAGCGGCAGATGAAAAATGTAACTAGAAGTAGTCGGGTTCGGTAATTACTCCGTACATCGCTTGTTGGGGAGGCGAAATTTTTGATTCTAGATCCTGCAAGACCGCGCCGTACATGGGTTGAAAAATGGGATATTTTCCGCCAATAAATCCACCGAGGACTCCAGCTAATTCCTCTTCAGTGAGTTCAGTGAGTTCGCCCCGCTCTTTTGACTCTAATACATGGAGAGCAGCAGTTTCAAATTCTTCTTTTGAAAAAATGTAGCCAGCCGATTTCAATACTTGCTGACGTTCCTCAACGGTGCTGTTATCAAGTTGAGTGCGGAAGGATTGGTCTTTAACCAATCTTACCAAAAATTCTTTCAGTCTTTCAAACAAATTTACAGACATATATTCCTCCGTTGAATCAAAATAAAAAGCAGGAGAAAGCCGAAAACAAAACATTCAGCAGTTCTGACTATAGTTTGCCAAGAGTTGAAAAAATAAGTCAATGTGCTGAAACACAAATTCAGACTTAAATACTTTAATTATGTCTTCTTTAAAGATTGTAATTTATGGGATATTCAAAAGTTTTGTATAGATTTAATACTTTTATGGCAGAATATCCGCAATTAGTTAACAAAAGTATAACTACTTTATTTAACGAATCTTTCTTGTTGAGACATAATTAGTTTGTTTTTATCTCAAAAAAGCCCTAAAAATACTTGGAATTATTAGTTAGATTAAGTTAAACTCAAATTTGTCAGTAAGGCATACCTAGCTGAAAATGTTCAAACACAGTTAAAAAGGAGAAAAGTAAGAATGGATGCTAATTCAAGAAAAAAACCGAGTCAACTTGAAATTAACGATTTGATTGCTGAAGCCGTGGTTAATGCAGAAGCACGACGCAACCAAGCAGAAGAGTTATTGTCTGAGGAGCAAGCAGGTGAAGTCAAGGGTGGTTTACCTAAAATACTTCCCTTCGGAATAATAATTCCCTTCGGAAGAATAATTCCCTTCGGATTAATAAAAGCCTCACCCTCATCTTATAGCAGTGGGGAAAATTTGTTGGAAAGCTAGTTCCAACAATTGCTCTCTCACAGGACTTACACAGGCACGCTATATATAGCGTGCCGAAAAAGGGAAATCGCTTTTCAAACTTTTGAACGATCGTCCGTACTTTGGTTGCTTATGTCTTAGGTAGCTGGTGGGTAAAAATTCTTTGGAGTGTGTTGTGTTTTGGGAGCGGGAAGCATGATTCTACATATAATATTTCTCCTATAGAGAACTTCTCTCATATAAATGAGGTGTTATAACAGCAGTCAGTAAACCAATTCCAAAGGTATTGCTCATCTACTTGCTCAAATGCGCTCGCTATTGCTAGCTTCAATATTTGATAATTTCTTCCACCCTGAAATCGGCTCTAGAACAATTGCATAAATTTGCAGACATAATTTTGAATATTTTAGCTAAAAAATCACCTCAAGCTAGGATACGAAATTACTCTAATTGTCTAAGATGTTAAAAACCACAACAATTCCCTGTTGTAATAAATTGTTGGTATATCCTTGAACTATGGCACTTCTTTTAAGTTCCCACAACGTTACCAGTTATTTGAGAGGCTTAGCTCTGTGTACTGATGCAGACGAAGACCTGGTTCAGATTGATTCAATTCCCGCTAAAAATTTTAATTTGTTAGTAACTCTCTCTAGCGGTCATAAATACCTTGTGAAGCAGGAACGTTATGCCTCTGATGGAAAAACGGCTGGCGAATTTTTGAATGAATGGCGGATTCAAGAGTTTTTGCAGCAGTTTCCAGAACTGGAAAACTTTCGGGCATTATTGCCAGTCGTGTTACATTTTGATCGTGAAAATTCCATCATGGTTTCCCAGTATCTAGATGACTATCGCGATTTAGCTGATTTCTATGCGAAAGAGAATGTTTTTCCGAGCGCGATCGCATCCTCAATTGGGACTCTTATAGCCACAATCCATCGCTCAACCTACAACCGCCCACAATATCGGGAGTTTTTTTATAAAACTAATACTCTCCCCATTAATCGGGTTAAATACGTTACAAATAAACTGGAACGAGTAGAACCTGAAATTTTTGGTATGGTTCCTCCCGAGGTCCTCAAATTCATTTCCCTCTATCAGCGCTACGATAGCTTAGGGCAGGCAATGGCGGAGCTCTCTACTGCTTTTAATCCTTGTTGCTTGACGCACAATGACTTGAAGGTGAATAATATTCTTTTGCACGTTGATTCACATAAATCTAGCGAGAAGATTGTCCGATTAATTGATTGGGAGCGAGCAAATTGGGGAGATCCAGCATTCGATTTAGGAATACTGATCAATACCTACCTAGTAATATGGCTAAATAGCTTGGTTATTAGTAACTCACTCACTATTGAGGAATCTTTACGTTTGGCTACAATTCCTCTTGAGAAAATTCAGCCATCTATTGCAGCCCTGACTTGCACTTATTTCGATAACTTTCCCGAAATTTTAGAGCATCGCCCTGATTTCTTGCTTCGAGTGGTTCAATTTACTGGTTTTGGATTAATTCAACAAGTTTTGTCAATGATGCAAAATCAAGCATCTTTGGGAAACACCGGGATTGCTATACTCCAAGTAGCCAAAAGTTTGTTATGCCGTCCAGAACAATCTATGCAGACTATTTTTGGTTCTGGTACTGTTGAACTAAGTAGATTCAGCTTTTCTGCCTCTTAAAATCTCTAGCCGCAACAAAACTATTATGCCCTTACTTGATTCTCCTAGCACTCATTTAGCAACTACCACAGCGAAAAACTTGCAGAATACATTGCAAGATATTGCTACCAATGTTCAGATATATCCTAATTTCTGCATTCGTCATCCAGATTACAAACCTTTTGCAGTGCCAGATGAAGTGGTTGCTAGGTTTCAGAAAATGTCACCAGATATCCAGAGCAAATATCTGAATTTACAGCTGTGCACTTTTCTCTACGGTATCTATTACAACGGCTCTATGCGAACTACTCTTTTACAAGAGGTGACTTCCGCTCGTCAGGCACTCAACTTAGATAATAATACTTTCTTGGGAGTAGATTTGGATTTTTACAATCGGTTGCACGAAAATAACAGTGGGATTGGTTACTTCGATTCTGGTTGGCATATTCTTAAAGAAGAAATTGATGGTAGTCTAGCAGTGACGAAAAACGGTTTGAGGCTGCATATTGAACGCGAACGCCATCTGCAACCATCTCAACAAGATGCTGTTGTTGGTGATTCAGTATCTATCCAAATGCCCAAAAATTTGCTGCCAAACGGCTTTTATACAGCAGTTGGTAATGCCTGGTTAAATAATCTCAATCATTCAGATAGTCATGGCGCTATTGCACGCATTTACTTTAATTTAACTCCTGAAGGTGCAGCTGCGGTTATGCTTTCTGCTACACGCTTGTTGAATGATATTGCTGTGAGTTTCAGCTTCAAAGTTTTGTACAACCCAGGTGACTACGGGCGTTACGACTCAGGAGTTTTGTACTTTGCGAAAAATGATTATGAAGCTATTCGCTTGGTACTTCAGATTGTCTATTTTGAAAACCAAGTGCATTTTCAGCCGGAAATACCCCTGTTTACCAAGCAGCTAGCACCGGGGCTAGGGCTAGCAGAAGAACCAGACTGCAAATTTGGGCATCAAGAAAGCTTTGGGAGGAACCGCTGCCAAATTATAGCTAATGGTTTGCTGGAAGCTTGGCATAAAAGAGATGAGTCCCCAGACAGCCGGATGAATGCTATCATACAGCACTTCTCCCTGTTGGGAATTGACTGGCAGCGTGCCTATCTTAATGCTAGCTCTGAAGACATCTACACACCGTTGAATTGATTTTATTTCAACCTTAGACATCTCCTCATAACTTACGAATTCAGCCTTAATATTTCTACTTCAGTCTAAGAGCGAACTTGGGCTGATTTCTTTTTTGTAGAATTTGGGACTCAAAAAAATTAGGGACATAAATAACTTAATAACGTTCTCAATCTTTTGTAAATCTGAAGTTATTTGGCTTCACAAATAAGCTTGATAGTCTCAACAGTTTTTCCAAAAGTTATATTAGTTTCATTTTGCAGACATAAATATGTCAATTATATTTTTTATTTATCAATAAAACTCTTGATTTTGTCAGTTTAATCAAGGAAGATAGTAATGTAATTAAGCAACAGACCGTTTAGTTACATCTTAACTAAATTCACATTAGGAGTAGATTGAAAAATGGCTAGCATTATAATTTCTGACCTCGAACCCGCTGGTGCCAATCTGTTTCGAGATTCCGAAAGTTTTCTCCAGGAATTAACAGAACAAGAAGTTAGTGATGTCTTAGGCGGCGGGTTTATATTTTTGTGGACTTTCATCTGCTGGCATGATTGCTAAATAGCTGCAAAAATTAAAATTAAACCCAAGAATATTAGCTCTTGGGTTTAATTTTAATTTTTGCTAGCTCAACCTTATCGATAGATAAGAGAGTTTTAGATTGTTCTAGATGTCCGTAACAATTTCCACTC
>NZ_JANMZH010000783.1:0-2650 GCF_031383065.1 Microcoleus sp. OTE_8_concoct_300
TTGAATGTGAGTCAAAAAAATGAAAATTGCGCGAATTATTTGTTGGCCTCGGGATTCGACTTTACGCCCGACTCAGAAGCGCGGATTTGATATTATTCCGGCAGTCAGGCCGGAATTGATATAAGGGAAGTTTAATCGGTTAAATTCTACATTTAGTTTTTTTGAGGCAAAACCATTAATCTCTTCATGCTCTCCTCTACAATTGGCAGCCTTTCAACAATTACTCTATCGTGTAGTTTATAAAGGATGCCGTCTGGTTTCCCTTCCAGAAAAGCTGCAAAAGTTGTTGTTTTTGGTAACGCTTGAAACCTAGGATTAGGTGCATCTCACTTTGGTAAATATATGTCCACACTCTAAAGGGTGCGGCTAAAGAAACTAAGGCTGGATATTCAAATCGTCAACCATTCTTTTAAGCCCCAGATTGCAGCCGTTGTCGAAATTCCTTAGCTGCTGTTAGCGAATTGGGATATCGAATGTATTCTGCCAGCAATTCTATATCCAGATTAGGGAGAATTGCGCTGCGGGCAATTGGTTCATAACCGCAGGTTTGGAGAAATTGAGATGGGATTTCTTCTCGCAGATAGTAGAGGCTGAAACGGTCATTTTGCCAGAACCAAACCTCTTTAACATTCAGTCTTATGTAAACTTCCAATTTGTTAATGCTACCGCTGGTAACGATTACCTCAATTGCCAGGTCGGGAAATTCTTTGTCTGTGCCAATGCAGTAAGCTTCATCGGGTTCGGTACCGCCACTTTTCTCTTCTCGTCGCAGGGTTGTAGAGCCAAAGGGAAAATAGTTGATGTCTGCTTCTAAGAAGTAAATGACTAAAAGATCTCCAATGCGAGTTTTTCTGCTTTCATGGCGACGGGAAGGTGACATAATTTCTAAGGCTCCATCTAAATAGGTGACTCGATATGCCGAAGTATCGCCATTTCTGGCGAGCAAGGCTTCATATTGCTCCCAGTTAACGCGATCGATAATGTAGCGGCATTCAGGATCTTGGCCTTGGAGTGCTTGTTGGTCAAGTAGCGCTGTGAGATCGCTTGTAAACATTAGTATTACCTGCTTTAGGTTGTCTTCATTCTAATTTACTGAATTCGATCGCACAGATGTCTATCCTCCTCCTTCACATCGGCATTCGTTCGCAAATAATCCCGCACCCAGTCGCAACCAAAAGCCAGGGGGTCTGTATTGAGAATTCGCTTCACATTCCACAAAATCGCCGTTTGGTCATGACTGGCGGAGGCAAGGAAAGTGCCGTCGGGACTGAAGGAAGCTTTTGTCACCAAACCTCTATGCCCCGTGAGCGTCGTCAGCAAGATGCCGTTTTTGTTCCAGAGTTTCACCGTGTTATCGACACTTGCCGTAGCGACGATTTCACCATCCGGGCTAAAGGAAACTCCCAGCACTCCCTGTGTGTGACCTTTAAGCGTTCTCCGTAGCAGTGTTTTGTGAGGAACTGAGGTGTCTGAGGGCTCTAATTTCCAGAGTTTGACGGTGCCATCTGTACTGGCTGAGGCGAGTGTCTTGCCATCGGGACTGAAACTGACCTCTAGAGTCAAAGCCTCATGGGCATCAATCGCCTGCAACAAAGTGCCATCGGGCTTCCAGATAGCGATAGTACCGCTGCTACCGACGGCGGCTAAAGCTTTTCCATCAGGGCTAAAGGCGACACTCCAGAAGGCGCTGCCATCTAGCTTCAGAGTTCGCACTAACACGCCGTTTGGCTGCCAGAGTTTTACCGTGCCGTCTGTACTTGCGGTGGCAATAATTTTACCGTCAGGACTCCAAGCAATTCCGTAAACTATACCTTTGTGGGCGTCGATTTCTCCCAGGAATCTGCCATCTGGCTGCCAGAGTTTAACTGTTTTGTCGCCCCCCACGGCAATGACTTTACCGTCAGGACTGAATGCCATATCCCAAAGCCCTCCTGTACCCTGCTTAAGCGTCTTGTGCAACGTGCCATCGACGCGCCAAAGTTTCACCGTGCCGTCTGTACTTGCAGTGGCAACGATTTTCCCGTCAGGAGCGTTGGCGGAGCCTGCGCTTGGCGCATAAGCAGCAGCATAAACAGCAGCGTCGTTACCTAGCAGGGGCAAGAAAAAAATGTTTTTCGGCTGCCAAAGTTTGACAGCATTTCCTACACCCAGCGAAGCAATGAAAGTGCCGTCAGGACTGAAATCGATATCCCACACGGCCTCACTATGTCCTGCAAAAGTTCGTAGGGGCAGTGCCTCCGTGCCTGCGTTGCCGTCTTTGCTCCAAAATTTGATAGTTCGATCGTCGCTGACTGAGGCGATAATCTGACCGTCGGGACTGAAATCTAGACCCTGAATGCCAGAGGCGTGACCCTTAAGGGTTCGTAGGGGCTGTAACTCTTCGTTTGACGGGGCATGGGAGCGCCAAAGTTTAACAGTTTTATCCATGCTGGCGGAGGCAAATATCTCGCCGTCAGGACTGAACTCGACCTCCCATATCGCAGCACTATGCCCTTGAAATGTTCGCAGTAAATTTACCGAGGCCCAGAATGGACCGTCTTTTTTCCACAATCGGATCGTGCCCTCCCCGCTTCCGCTAACGAGCATTTCCCCGTCGGGGCTAAAGCTCAGGCTCCTCACCGCATCGGTGCGATCGAGAATGGTTAATAAA
>NZ_JANMZH010000786.1:0-12490 GCF_031383065.1 Microcoleus sp. OTE_8_concoct_300
AAATTTTGTGGCGGTTTATCAAATATACATGGCTCGAAATAGATGCCTACTCTAGCTGGCAATCTCTTGTTTCATCTGTAGAAAAAATTCTTAAAGAGTTTGGAGATAATTATGTAATTAATTTTGCTTAACTACTTAACAGTTGACAAACAGCTTTTTTAAGACTAGCCATTCGGCAGCCCACAAAATACAATAAAGTTTTGTAAAGTTTTGTAAAGTTTTCGGGAATCACTCAAACGGCTGTAAGCACTGCAAGTAAAGCATTTTATGAGAGAGGGCTCTGAGAAGATGTGATGAGAATTTGGTGAAAATCGCGATCGCAGCGATCCCCAACCGCAAAAGTTTGTGGTAGTCTGTTGCAGTTCATGAACAACACACAAATTGTGGATCGAGTATGAGTTGTCAAGTGTCAGGGAAGTTTCAGCCAAATTTTTTTGGGGCTGAAGCCTTAAAGCAAAAACGCACCCCGATACTTTGCTTTGACTCACGGGGGAATGGCGAAGGGCAAGAGAGAAATCCTTGAGGCCCGCCGCCAAATGGCCAATCCTCCAATCTCGGTTGGCAATGGCTCTTCACAAAAATGGACGTATGAAGGAAAAATTTGTTGGTGGTCTACTCGCTGTCCTGTTAGTTCCTGTGGTAGGAACGGCATCCTCTTGTCACGCACAAGCAACAAGTGCCGGCAAGCAAAACTCTCAGGCTTCCAAGCAAGTAATTTCCACCCAACCGTCCCCGCAGTTAAACGCGACTCGGGTTGAAGCACAAAAAGTCGGACAGTATCAGTACCAAGCAAGAGCTGACATTGACCGAGACTCGATCGCCAAAATTCAGCCACACGACTTAGGCGGGCGACAAGCAGCGACAGTCTACGTGCGAAACATTCCAGTCATCACATTTCTGAACGCCAGTCCGGAAACAAACACCAAAATCGGAGAAACTGGCGACACCAAAGTCGGTGCTAGCAGTTCGATGCAAGTAGAGGGCGCCAAAGAAAATTCCAAAGTTGGAAACATTGCCAGCAAATCCAACAACCAAGAACCCGATGCGGTGTGGCGGGCATCGAGCTTAGCAGCAAGACTCAACCAGCTAGCCCGCAACAACATCGATCCAAACAGCATTACCGTTAAGTGGGAAAAAGGCGATCGCTACATTATCCAGGCAAACGGCGAGGATTTGGTAAACATCAACGCCGAAACCATCCTCCCCGACACCACCAGGGACTTTAGCCGAGATGCCCTGCAAGCAACCAATCGCCTCCGCAGGCTCCTGGGCAACGCCCCACCCCTGGAAGAAGTCGCAGGCAAACCCCAACCAGAACCCCCGGTGCTGTCTCTGGGCCCAGTTCAAGTGCGGCTCAGCGGCTGGGCTTCCTGGTACGGCCCAGGCTTTAACGGCAACCTCAGTGCCAGCGGCGAGCGTTTTAACCAAAATGATTTGACCGCAGCCCACCGCCACTTGCCCTTCGGAACTAGAGTCATGGTGAGAAATCTTGACAACGGCCGCACCGTCATCGTCCGGATTAATGACCGCGGCCCCTATGTGGGCGATCGGCTCATTGACTTGTCCGCCGGCGCCGCCAGCGTGCTGGGAATGATGAGCAGCGGCGTTGCCAGAGTCGAAATCGAAGTGATCGAACCGCAGCAGCAAACAACTGTGGGACGGTGAACGGTACTCTCAGGCAGAATACATTTAAAGTTATCCGAAGTGTAGAAGGCAGAAAGTAGAATAAAACTGACATCTTGCACCATTGTTAGCAACAGGCTTTCCGGCCTGTTCCACAAAGAGTGAATTTCTTGTGGGCCGTTGCTCCTAGCCCAGAAAAGGCTTATTGAGTATGGTGCAACATTTTAGATAAAACTGACATCTTGCACCATTCTTTGTGGAACAGGCCGGAAAGCCTGTTCTTGAGTGTGGTGCAAGATGTCAGATCGAACAAATTCTGACAAATAAATTTTGTATTCTGCCGAATGCCTTCAGGAGATTCTACCGGTGCGCCTGTTTACTACCATTGCAGCACTTCGCTGCTACTTAAATTCACAAAAGTCTGCTGCACCTCATTTGACAGTCGGTTTGGTGCCGACGATGGGAGCTTTGCACGCAGGACATCTGAGCTTGATCCAGCGGGCAAGGCAAGAAAATGCGATCGTCGCCGTCAGCATTTTTGTCAACCCGCTGCAATTTGGGCCAACAGAAGATTTTCAAGATTATCCTCGGAATCAAGAGCAAGACCGGCTGTTGTGCGAACAAGCTGGGGTTGATGTCATTTTTGCTCCCTCAGCAACCGAAATGTTCGGCAACCAAGCGGTCGATTCCCTACGGGATAGCTTCGCCGCGCGTACAGAAACAGAGAAAACCGCCCAAAAACAGATAGAGATTCACCATTCATTCTTAACTCAAGTAGTGCCGCCGCCGGCGATGACATCGGTTTTATGCGGCAAATCGAGGCCTGGTCATTTTCAGGGCGTCGCGGTAATTGTGACTAAACTTTTGAGTTTGGTGCAGCCGACAAAAGCTTATTTCGGTCAGAAAGATGCCCAGCAGCTAGCAATGATTCGGAAGCTGACCTTTGATTTTAACTTGCCTGTAGAGATTGTCGCAGGTCCGATCGTCCGCGAAGAGTCGGGACTGGCAATGAGTTCTCGCAATCAGTATTTAACAGTAGAGCAAAAACAGCAAGCCTCCGTACTCTACCGCGCCCTGCAACAAGCCTCGAAAACTTTTGCTTCAGGGGATCGCACCGCAGCGGCCGCACTCGCTGCCGCGCACGCAGCAGTCGCAGGAGAACCCGCAGTCCAGCTCGAATACGCCGAACTCGTCGATCCCGACACTTTGACGCCCTTGCAGGTTGTGGAAACAGTGGGACTTTTAGCCGTGGCAGCCAGAGTCGGCTCTACTCGCTTGATTGACAATATAATTCTCAGGAACCGCCGGCCAATTGTGGCGATCGACGGCCCGGCGGGATCTGGCAAATCTACTGTAACTCGCCTTGCAGCAACAGCTCTGAACTTGTTTTATCTGGATACCGGCGCGATGTATCGGGCCCTGACTTGGCTGGCATTGAAAACAGGCACGCCGATTTCCGACGAATGGGCGATCGCCGAATTAGTCAGTTCCAGCTATTTGGAATACAACCTCGATCCCGCGTCCCCGATGTTGAAGATTAACGGGGAAGACGTAACCGAGGCAATTCGCAGTTTGGAAGTGACATCCCGCGTCTCGTCCATGGCGGCGATTCCGGCGGTGCGGCAGTTTCTGGTGGAGGAACAGCGGCGCTGCGGCATAAAAGGCGGAATTGTAGCAGAAGGCCGCGATATCGGCACTAACGTGTTTCCCGATGCGGAACTGAAGATTTTTTTGACGGCTTCTGTACAAGAGCGATCGCGCAGGCGGCTATTAGAACTTAAAGACACCGATCGGGCTAATATTAGCTTGGCACAGTTGGAACAAGACATCGCCCTACGGGACGAAAAGGACAGCACCCGCGAGGTTGCACCTTTGCGCAAAGCGGCCGATGCTGTGGAAATTCAAACAGACAATCTGACTGTTGCTGAAGTTATCGATCGGATTGTCGGCTTGTACAAAGAGAGAATGGGTTCTAAAAGTTAATTTTAGGACTGGCGGGCGATCGATCGCCCCTGATATCAAATCCGGTTAAACTCATATGTTGCACCATTCTCTATTAACCTTTTATGAACAGGCTTTCCGGCCTGTTCCACAAGAAAATTTATCTTTTGTGGAACAGGCCGGAAAGCCTGTTGCTGACAACGGTGCAACATCTCAGGTTAAACCAACTTGCAGTGTCCGGTAGGGACGCGGGCCGATGCGGATCCAGTCCCTAAGAATATAACGTGCCATTAACGGGATTTGAGCGCCGTTCCCCGGCGGCTGGGCAAAAATGTCAACCATCCCCCGTTTTCATGGGTTAGGGGATTTCTTGCACACAAATCTTAAATTTTTTGATCCGGACGGACTTCCCCGCGATCGGTCATTTGCAGTAGCATCTTTAGGTGCCATCAAATTTAAGATGATCTTTTAACAATACTTCGGACAGTTTCATGGCCCACGCATAGGTAGCTAAAAACCCGGTTTCTACGAGTTTTGCGGCGAGTCACGATAAATCTACGAAGAAACCAAACCGGGTTTAGCTTTTGCGACGAGTCCGCACAATTGGAATTAGGTTTTGAGATTGTAGTCAGCTTTGTCCTGTGCCAGCATATTGTCCTGGAACCCTTATTCTACTGTTGGCAATCAAAAAATTTCCGAAGTATTGTTCTAAAGTTGATTAACTTGATATCAACATAAAATCTAGAATTAACTGTGCAAGGTGTGAAGGAGAGAATGACGTGATAAAAATGAAACGGCTGTTGAGGCGGCAAAAAACTTTAATCGTTGCTTTTATCGCCGCCACAGCAAGTTTTTTGCTGGGTGTGACGTTGCCGATTAACTTGCGGGCAAATCAGCCATTGAAACCGATTCAGGCCCAAGTCTTGACCGTATCCCAGTCGCAAGAACAAAAGCCGACCTCCAATATTAATCACCTCAAACAGGCGATCGCCCGTCGAGTTGAATTTTCCCAACAGGCTCTAGCCCAATTGCAGGGAATGCGCTTTGAATCAACCGTACCGGGCCAGTTTCAAGGTACAACCATTCGTGAGGCGAAACTCGACTCCCAGCACAAGGCGATCGCCCTGACATTTGACGACGGCCCCTGGCCGACAACAACTAAACAAATCCTAGGGATTCTCAAGAAAAACAATATTAAGGCTACATTCTTCTGGGTAGGAAGATACCTGCAAGCTTATCCCGAAATTGGCAAACAGGTCGCAGCAGCAGGTCACGCGATCGGCAACCACACTTGGAACCACCAATACCTTAAGTATAACGAAGACGGTGCCGCTCGCGAGATTGATCGCACTTCATCCTTAATTGAGGAATTGACTGGCATCCAAACATCGATTTTTCGCCCGCCCGGAGGCATTTTAAACAATGGATTGGCAGCTTACGCTCAAAAGAAAAATTATGCAGTTGTGATGTGGTCTGCTGATTCTTTTGATTGGCGGACTCTTACGGAATCTTTGATGGACAACGTGATGAGGCAGGCAAAATCCGGGGGCATTGTGCTGATGCACGACGGCGGCGGCAATCGAGCGAGAACTGTAAAAGCTTTACCTGATATTATTGCTCGATTGAGAAAGGAAGGGTACATTTTCGTAACAGTTCCCGAGTTATTGCAGATGCAAGAACAAGAGTTAAAACGCCAGGAAACAGCAAAAAAATAACAATTTGGAAAAGTGGGACTTTACACCATTTTTCCATTTTTTTGTAGGTCGATTGCTCGATTTTTCAGAACGATCGCTATCTTGGGCTACACAAATCGATCGACAATCGCTAGGCTATAACAGAGCATCAGTTCGATCGCGAATCGATCGCGTACCAGCCATGACCCAAAGTCTTAATGGGACAGGGTTGCCCCCCGCCTTCCCGGATCACACCCAACTCCCAGAATCAGACGGCACGTTCGTAAAGAACTTCCAAGAACATCCCCAGAGTATCCTGCTTACCGACTCCCTAGAAAGCACACTGCAAACGCTTCACCCCGACGGACAATATGCGATCGGGCAATCGGGCGGCATATACTGGCGTGAAACCGACCCACCCGAACGCGGAGCCGAAGCCCCTGACTGGTTCTACGTCCCCAACGTTCCGCCCCTATTAGATGGAGAAATTCGCCGCTCTTACGTGCTGTGGCGCGAGTATATGGTGCCCATAATTGCGATCGAGTTAGCCAGTGGGGATAGTTCCGAAGAACGCGACAACACCCCCTTATCTCGTTCGCCAGAAGGTTAATCGCAGTTATAAAATTAATACAGAGACGGCTGTGGTCATCGCTAAGCTGTTGTGCATTTAAATTGTATATTTCGAGTCCCGATCAAAAATCGTCAAATCCTCTCCCCCGATCCCCATCGGACCCTCTCCCTCTCTAATACCACAGGCAATCTAGATGCAACACAGCTTACCTCCCGCCATCGCGTACACCAAACCGCGCCGATATTCATGCCGGACGGTATTATCGGGTTCGAGGGCAAGGTAATCTTCCGGGCTAAACCCAGACGGGATGGCAATCATAGCGTTAGAGGAAAAATCGATACCTTAATGGTAGCCATCAGAATTTCGCCGGGGTACTACCACCATAGCCCGGTAGGGTTTGGTGGCATGGGGGATAGGCGGGTTGCTGGAGGGACGGAAGCGACCAATTAATCTTTGTCATCACGTTTAATCTTCCTTTTGAGACTGCGAATGTATTCTCTGAGTACATCTGTCTGATTTCTTCCTTCCTGTTCGCAGTATGCTTGCAATGTTTCTAACTCTTGCTCTGGCAGTCTAAAGGTGATAGCTTTCATAGGTTCACTTTGTATTGCTATATGCAGTATAGTAGCAATATGCTAATCACCTACCAGTACAAGCTCAGCCCTACTCCTGAACAGGCGTCCACGATGGAAGTCTGGGGAGAGTTACTGCGTAGACATTACAATTACGCACTGGCTCAAAGGCTGGATTGGCTACGCCGCACTCGATGTCAGATTGACCGATGCAGTATTGTGTCTGAACCGATAGGTGATATTCCTGACAAAGTTGACTACTACACTCAAGCATCGGAGTTACGCCAAACCAAAGAATTGTTTCCTGAGTACAAAAACATCTATGCCGATTGCCAACAACAGAACTTAATGAGGTTAGATAAGGCTTGGAAACGTTGGTTGATTCCTGACAACAAAGGCAAACGTGGTGGGCGTCCTCGGTTTAAGAAACGGGGTGACATTTGCTCGTTTACCTTTCCACGAGTCAACTGCCAAAAAGCCGGAGCGCATCTAGTTGGGAACATCCTCAAGTTGTCAAAAATTGGCGAGATTGAAGTTATCCTGCATCGTCCAATCCCGGACGGGTTCACGATTAAGCAGGCTACCTTAGTCAGGAAAGCTGATGGGTGGTATGCGAGTTTGTCGCTGGAAGATGGGACTGTTCCTGACCCGCTACCAGTCGATGAAATCAAGAATGCAGTCGGCATAGATGTAGGTTTAGAGAAGTTTTTGGCGACCTCAGACGGGCAAGCGGTAGAGATTCCGCAGTTTTACCGTTCGTCTCAACAGCAATTAGCTCGTCATCAACGGCAACTGGCACGGATGGAAAGGGGTTGCAAAAACCACCAACGACAATCCAATAAGGTTGCTCGTCTCCACCTGCATGTTGCCAGACAGAGAAAAGAGTTTCATTATCAAGTTGCACATTGGTTGTGTGACCAGTACGACTTGATAGCGTTTGAGAACCTGAACATTAAGGGCTTGGCAAGAACCCGACTCGCCAAGTCGATATTGGATGCAGCCTGGGGAAGTTTCCTGAATATCCTGCAAGCAGTTGCGGTAAAACGCGGTAAGTGGGCAATTGGAGATGACCCTAGAGGAACCAGTATCGAATGTTCTGGTTGTAGTGAGCGGGTCGAGAAAACACTCAAGGATAGAGTTCATAATTGTCCTCATTGTGGATTGATTATCGACCGAGACTGGAACTCTGGAATAAACATTTTAAATCGGGCAAAAAGGACGCTTGGACTAGCGTTTGCTGGCTGCGGAGGATACTTGGGTACAAGTCCTATGAGGCAGCAACTCTCAATTGCGAAATTGGGAAGCCCCCACCATAATCGTAAGATTTGGTGGGGGAGGATGTCACATTACCAATTTAGGCTGGAATCTAAGGGCAAATTTTGCAACTGAGAATTCACCCAATTAGCCGCCGCCAAACCCGATCGCAAAGCACCTTCTATTTGACCTTCGCCGCACAAATCCCCCGCACAAACCAGCGGCAAAGTCCCCTCCGCCGCCAAACAAGAAACAGGCAAAGGATTTCGACAAAAAGCATAGCGCCAGCGGTGAACCTGCAACCATTCCGGCTGTTTCAGCCAAGGGATTAAATATTCAGAAGTGCGATCGAGCAATTCTTGACCGACTGTTGGCAAATCGGCAGATTCTAGATGGCGATCGGCAAAAGAAGCACTGCTGTGAACCACAAACACAGGCTGCTGCGACTCAAGCCGCTTGCTACTATCTAAACCAACCCAAGCTAAATCAGCATCATCTCGAAAAGTAACAGCTTGCCACTGCGGATTTAGATTGCTTAAGTCTTGCTGTTTTGTCGCAGAATAGCCAGCCATAACGGTAATGCAAGGGTCGTACTCCACAGAACGCAATTTGTCAAGAAAATCAGATTGCAAACCGATTTCTGAATTCAAAAACATTAAAGCTTGAGGTGCAGGAATTGCTACTACAACAGCCTTAGCAATCAATTCTTGAGGTATCTCTAAATTGTCGTCGGTGACTTCTAGGGAAAGATGCCACATTTGGTTATCTGTAGTAGAAATAGCTTGTACGCGGCGGCCAAACCAAATGTCTAAATCCTGGGCCAAATACTTACCGACAGCATTCATCCCAGCAGGTGCGATATAACAAGAATTAGGGCTGGAAAACATTTCTCCCTGTCTGAATTCCCACACAGTATCAGTCCAGAGTTTTAGGATATGCCGATCGACCAAAACCTCAATTAACCGCTGCACCGCATCTCCTTGCGACTCCAGATAGCGGGCCCCGTGATCCGCCCTAGTACCCTGTACGCGGCGGGTAGCGACTCGTCCCCCCGCGCCGCGAGATTTCTCAACAACCGCCACAGAATAACCAGCTTGACGCAACCGTTGAGCGCAACTCAGCCCCGCCATACCCGCCCCAATCACCGCCACATCGAAAAACATACGCTATACCAATACTTTCAATCGTACCCACCTGTTTCGACTAGGAAATAGCGATCGCGAGCGAACACCACTTCCATCTGAACCTCGTCATTGCCCAGAAATCAAGGGTGCGATCGTCCGCGTAGCGTTTGAGCAACTGGGCATAGAGGACAAACTGCCCTAAAGCATCTTCCAAATCTTTCATGTCGAATGCTCGTGTAAAGGTTTTGACCTCAAGAACAATTTTCTCTGAATCGCGATCGGCTGCAAGCATTCGCTCTGCACCTAAATCTACAAATAAATTTTTACCTCGTGCCAGACGAATCCGAAATGGATCGTGAGTAATTTTCCATCCGTCTTTAATCAAAGCAGCTTTAACAGTGTTGTGGTAAATGTCCTTTGCTGGCATAGCACTCCATTCTCTCAATTTTTACAGGAGCGATCGCATTCAAAAACTTAGAGCGTAAATGAAGGGGCGATCGGGTTGTTGGGTTTCATGCTTCAACCCAACCTACGGGCGAGCGAGCGCACTCAGCATTTTGCGAATGGGCTAATGAACGGAAATTTCACATTAATGGGCTTAAAGGGAGTTACTAATGCTTGCTTATTGAGTCCGTTCTTGAGGAGAATGATTCGACCTTCTAACGCTTTCTTAGGTATCCCCAAACAGGTATCCCAAATCATTACTCGGACAGTAAAGTCGAATTTTGCAAATTGGGGAATCGCTTTGCCTGGTATCCATTTTATTCCCGGCTTGTCATTCCACGAAAACGTACCCCCCGCCCCAGAGATAAAGCAATTCACCCTCTCTTCTATAAATGCATTCGAGCCCCCCGTGGGAATGATTCCCCCACAAGAAGCAGACCCCTGATACTCGATTCCATCTTCAAAACTCTTGACCTTAACAAACTGCCGAAACAGAAAGCAATCTGCACTACAACCACTGAATAACTCGGTTAAGGGATCTCCTGGCTGGTAAAACGTAATAGCACCTTTGTTAATGGCGCGCAGATCAGGATCTGTTGTGTCATGTGCAAGCTTAAGCCGGGAAGTATCCCAATTTTCTTTGCAAAGTCGAGGGCGCTTACGTACCTTACCTCTACGGTTTGTTTTATTGGTTGGACCGAGATCGGTTCCATCCAGTGTTTTGCCACATGAGCTAGCACGTTGAATCTGTAATTGACTTGCCGAAGTTATTTGGCGACTATCGCTTTGTTGAACTGTAATGGTTGGTTCTGACAGTTGCATCACCTGGTCAGCAACGCGATCGGCTTCCTGCTCGTATTGATCCCCCGGTTCGCTAATATTGAGTTTGGTTTGAATTCCCAGTTCTTCTTTACAACGGGGACAACCCCCACCACAGGGGCATTGGCGTTGCAGCAGTGGTATCCCTGTCGAAAGGGGGGAGGGATTGCGCGATCGCCCTTTCTCCCCACTCTTATTCTGCTTGACGGACTCATTCGTTGGTTGTTTGGTGGCAAGAGTTCTCATGGGTTTGTGGTTTTTTTATGGGCGATCGTGCTCTTGTTAGCGTATGGAAACAAATTCAGCAAAAGTCTTGGAAATGTTGGGTTTTATGCTTCAACCCAACCTACGGGCGAGCGATCGCACTGGCATTCGCTTTCTCCTCCAGCTAGCTCCCCTAAACCCCCTCGGAAAGTTAAATCTGTTTGATTAGCGATCGCTCCATAGGAGAGCCGATTACCTAACAACTACATCCAAAGCAATTGCATTCCATCTTTCTGGACTTGCCTTCGGTGTAGAAAGCAGTGTGAGATGCCTCGTGAGCAAGAGTAGATGGCAGGTCGCAACAGCGGCTGGTGTCAAATGCCTGTTTGCCAATTTTGATGTACCAGGATGAAGGAAATGTCCACCCGCACAACCCCAAGTCTGGCACATAATCGTATCTTACAAAGTCCAGAGCCGCGGGAATTTCTAACTTCCCATACAAACTGAGCTTAGAACAAGCCTTGACTTTCGCGATGGCAGCAGGAACAGCCGCATTCATGGCCGCTTCTTCGGCTGGGGGAAAGCCTTTGAGGGTAAATCGCTGAATATAGGGATGGACAGTCTCTTCCTGTCCGGTTGACCAATTCCCGCTTTGTTGGATCGTATGGGTCAATTCATGAGCCAGCAACCGCTTCCCAGTAGTCGTACTCGGGCTATACCGCCCCTCACCAAAGTAAACATCCCTGCCACTGGCAAACGCCTCTGCATTCAATGCCTTTGCCATCCTGACTGCATCTCGATCCGTGTGGATTCGCACAACACTCAAGTCTCGCCCAAACCTAGATTCCATGAAACTTCGGACTGTCCCCGATAGAGGATTGCCTCCGCCCCGGCTTTGGGAAAGAAGCCGTTCCAGCGAATGAGCAGATCGGTTCAAGCTGCCAGTTGCAGGCTTCGCCATAGCCGTTGTTGCTAGCTCCTCATCGTCCTCTTGCCCCATCATTGACTCATCGTCCGGTACCGAGTCACAACTGCCACCATCCAAACCTTTGGTCATGATGGAAATCGGTTCGGTCTCTTCGGGTTTGACTTCCCGACTGCAAGCAGAACAAGCACGTTGAAAAGGAGATGGACGGCTCAGTTTTTCCTGCTGAGTCTCTCCCTCCACTTGTCGCTGAACGATCGATGAAGATGAGATCCCTAAACTTGACTTGGGTTGGGTTTCTCTTTGACGAGGTTCTGGCATCCGCATTACTTCATCGGCAATTCGATCGGCCTCTTGTTCATACTTATCCCCCGGTTCACCAATCTTCAGCTTAGTTTGAATCCCCAGTTCATCCTTGCAGCGCGGACATCCGCCACCACAAGCGCATTTACGTTGCAACAGTGGCATTCCCGTTGATAAGGGGGAAACCGATCGCGATCGCCCCTTATCCCCATTCTTCTTCTGCTTGGCAGAATCATTGGTCGGTTGTTTAGTAGCAATTGCTCTCATAGCTTCAGCGCCTCCTCAGACGCAAAGGATGGGACTTACGAAAATTTCAATTACGAATTTTGGGGGAGAGTAATCTCGAATACCTCAACTCGATCGGCTTCGCATCGCACAGCTTCTTCAGAAGAGTAGAGAGTATTACCTTCAGCATCCAAAATCTTCAAATACAGATCGGGATGAGCATCAAATAAATCTGGAAAATCTTCAGTGCGGTAGGTGAAACTAAACTCACCATTCTCATCGGTTTGAGTGGTTCCCAGCCGATCGTCGAACATGAGATCGCGATCGAACAGACTCACCACCAATCCTCCCATCCCCTCACCCCTTTCATCAACAACCCGTCCCCGCCCCACCCAGACATCCGAAGCTAATTCGGACACAGTGACAGAATCGGACGATCGCGAACGTGAAACTGGGGCATTCGAGACAGAAGGCGTTTCGCCGCAGGGTGATGTTATATCCGATCGCTTGAGCACGATATCTTCTACTAAAAGGCGATCGCCCCCCACCAACTTTAACAAGTCTTTATGACGGTAGATTAACTCACCCTTGGAGTTACAAATAACAACAAAAACGCCCTCTCTAATGGATCTTGCCATCTCTTTCAGCATTTCAGCATTAATTATCAGCGCATATAGCAGTCCTAAATGAGTCGCAAAATTGTATAAATTATAATAATTAGGGAGTATAATAATACTTGTATACTGGAAATCGGCAAAAAAGCAATATGTCTGAGCAACACTATTTACAAGAATTAAGTGATTTTATAGATG
>NZ_JANMZH010000788.1:0-12467 GCF_031383065.1 Microcoleus sp. OTE_8_concoct_300
TCCCTGGCGGGCCCGCAGCTCGACGGCGAGGTACTTCTCAACACCCCCGACGTTGACCCCACCCAGGGAGTCGTTCAGTTGCCAGATACGATCGCCAATCCCGACGCGATCGCCCAAATTTGTCCCGGTCAACGACAGTCGGGAACCGATAAAACCTTTACCAGAATTGGGCGCGGCTTGCCCGCAAATCCGGCGGAAACACTCAGCAATGGCTCAGCCGCAGTCGGTTTAGCCGACGCTGTAGCCCCTCTAGAACAACGAACCAGAACTGCTGCACCCCAACAAGCTCGCCCCACTAGGGCCCCCATCGTATCGGCTCAAGGTTGGGCCCTTAACAGCAAAGGAGAAGTTATTTTTACCGCTAATCCTGCTGCTGTTACTCTCCACAGCCCTTTTAATCCTACCCGTGGCTGCTATGGTCGATAAAGGAAATCAGAAATGGGGCGATCGGCTGCTACAAATAGCTGTGGGAATATTAGCTAGTAGTTCGACGGTTTGGCCGGTGAAAGCACAAACCGTTCCCCTATTCCCAATAGAAGAACTCAACGAGCGCTCAGATTTCATAACACAGACACCTACCGAAACTCAAAATCCTAACCTCTCAGAGCCTTTAAGACCGCAAACCGTCCCTTCCCAGCCCAACCTACGGCAGCCAGCTAATCCATCTCCTAGCTTGCAGGAAAGAAAAACTGAACCTAATCCGGATAGCAGTCAACTTTACGAATGTCCGCTCCCAGTACGATCGCCAGAACCGCCATCTCCTCTAACTCAAACACCGGAAGATAGCAAAACTAATGAAGTAATTGAGGCAATCTCTGTCACTAATTTTCGCTTCATTGGTAACACCGTTTTCAGTCAACAAACCCTAGAAACTGAAATTACTAGCAAATTCCTAAGATTAGATAGCAATACTAACCGATTCTCAGAAACTAAAATCACATTTGCTCAACTGCAGCAACTGATTTCCGAAGTGACAAAATTCTATAATGACCGAGGATATATTAACTCTTTTGCCTACATTCCCACCACTAGCGAAGAACCAAATCAAAGGTTGCAAAACCGAGGGGCTGCTGGGGAAGTCACGATCAAAATCGTTGAAGGTGGCTTAGAATCAATTCGGGTTAGGAGGCGGACGGGAAAGCAGCGCCTAAATCTCAATTATGTATGCAGCCGTTTGGCGAGATCCTCCCAGCCTTTACAAGTTTCTCGCCTGCTAGATGCCCTACGATTGCTCGAACTAGATCCTTTAATTAGAAATATTTCTGCTGAGTTGATACCCGGTTCTCAGTCCAACAGAAGCGCTCTAGAAGTTAACTTCGAGGAAGAAAAAACATTGAGCGCTGCATTGCTGCTAGATAATCGACGGGCTCCCAGTGTCGGCAGTTTCCGCCGCCAGCTACAGCTAACCGAAGCAAATTTATTAGGAAAAGGCGATGGCTTGAGTGTGGCCTACACCAATACTGAGGGCAGTAATGCTTTTGATCTAAGCTATACATTGCCATTAAATCCTAACAATGGCACAATTAATTTATCAGCGGGCGTTACTGCCAATCGCGTCGTAGAGAAACCTTTTGAAAAGGTTGATATAAAAGCGGCAGCACAATATTTAGATATAACTTTGCGGCAACCTTTATTGATAAATCCTAGACAAGAGTTAGCTATCGGAGTGACAGCAACTAGGCGGGAAAGTGGCACTTCAATTTTAGGGGAAGATTTCCCTCTTTCTGCGGGAGCAGATGCCAAAGGGCGCACGGGAATATCAGCGATTAGGTTTTTTCAAGATTGGACGGCGCGGGACAATGATGAATTATTTGCTTTTCGCTCTCAATTGAGTGTAGGATTGGGAGCGTTTAATGCTACTGTTAATAGCGAAGCTCCTGACAGCAGATTTTTGGCATGGCGCGGTCAGGGACAATGGATTCGTCGCTTAAGAAGAGACACTTTTTTGTTGGCAAAAACTGATGTACAATTGGCGAATAGGACGCTTTTACCTCTAGAACAATTTGGTATTGGAGGTGGAAATAGTGTCAGAGGCTATCGCCAGGATATCTTTTTGGGTGACAATGGGATTTCAGCATCGGCAGAACTCAGGTTTCCGATTGTTGGTCGGTCCGATCGAGGGTTAGGAGTTTTACAAATTGCCCCTTTTGTTGATGCTGGTACTGTTTGGAATAGTTCCCGTACAGAGAACTTTGAACGTCAAGTGTTGGTATCGCTAGGTACGGGTTTGCGGTGGGAGTTGGGTGATACTATGTCGGCTAATTTTTATTGGGGTATTCCTTTAGTTGATAGGAATTTAAGGGGGACAACATGGCAAGAAAAAGGTTTACATTTTTCCGTCTTATCCAGGTTCTCTTTTTGAAACCAGCCCGCCCGAAGTGGTCACGAAGCCTGAGGTTTTTTACTATTATATTTGTTACAGTGTTAGCCTCATTTTTTGCGGTAAATGTCAAGGCTCAATCAGCCTATATTTTTGTAAATAGTGGTGGAGAAAAATTACAAATTAGTTGGCAAAAAGTGGATAAATTTGCACTAACTGCTGGGACTTTAGGGATTAGCAATCAGCCACGATACCCGAAGGAATGGGAGGATTTAGCTAGAAGAACTTATGCTGCTGGGGAGTTGGAAGAGGCTGCGAAGTATTGGGAGCAAGCTATCGCGGGTTTTGAGGTAGCGGGAGATTGGTTGAATCAGGCGATCGCCCTGGGTAATCTTTCGTTAACGTATCAACAGTTGGGGCGTTGGGAAGAGGCAAATAGGGCGATCGCCCAAAGTCGGAATTTGTTACCGCATGAGTCTAGGGTAAATTCGCCAGGGGAATTAAAGGCGATTGCCCAAATTCTCGATATTCAATACAATGGGCAATGGGAACAGGGACAAGTCAATCTTGCTTTGCAAACCGGGAAACGAGCCACGAATATTTATGTTAAATTAAAGGATGATTTAGGCTGGAAACGTAGCCTAATTGCTCAAATTAAAGCTCTGCAAGAATTAGGTTTATATCAGCAAGCTTGCCAAGCAATTATTCCAGTTGTAGAATCAAAAAATCCAGAAAACTTCGCCATTCCCAATCAGGACTGTCAGCAATTAATTACTCAAAAATTAGAGGCAATAAAAACAAGTGTCAAAACGCCATCAAACCCTAATTTAAAAAATATTCAAATAACCGGAGCGCGTCTCCTTGGCGATGTATTGAGACAGCTTGGCTATTTGAATGAGTCACAAGAGCTGCTGCAACAACTAGATAGAGTCATTACTCAACAAGAATATCCTCAAGAAAAAGCTTTGGTATTACTAAGTTTAGGTGATACTTACAAATTCCTAGGAAATAGAAATAAAAATTTGTCGGAATTGGACGATGACAATCATAAAAAATACTACCAAGCTGCTAGAGATTTATATGAAGAAACTGCGAAATTGGCGAGAAAAAACTCCTTTGTGAAAGTCCAGGCACAACTTAATTTATTAAGTCTTTTAGTTGACCCTAAAATCGGATTGGCTGTAGATTTAAAGAAAACTAAAGAATTGCGGTTAGAAATTTTGTCTCAATTGAGTAAGTTGCCACCAAGTCGCAAGATAGTTTATGCGGAAGTCAGTTTAATGAATAGTTTGGTTCACCTTAATACTGAAGAACTAAAAAATGCTAATAATGTTTCAAATTTATCGAGCGTAACTTCACAAAAAATATCAAACTACTGTTTGCGAAATTATTCAATTGTGGCTGAAAGTTCCCTTGAAAATATGGAGTCTGTGTCTGGGAGAGAAATTGTCGAATTGGGAGCAAAAGCTATCAAGTTGGCTAGGGATTTGGGTGATTTAAGGGCAACAGCCTATGCTTTGGGCAATTTGGGTGAAGTGTATGAACAGAATCAGCAATGGCTGGAGGCTCAACAGTGTACGGAACAAGCTTTGTTGTTGTCGCAGGATGTTAAGCTAAATTCGCCGGATCTTGCCTATCAGTGGCAGTGGCAATTGGGGCGGATTCGCCGGGATGGGGAGGAGAAAGATATTGAAGGTGCGATCGCGGCTTATACGGCTGCATTTAATACGTTACAGTCGCTACGCAATGATTTGGTGCCGATTAGCCGGGATGGGCAGTTCGATTTTCGCGATCGGGTAGAGCCTGTTTATCGGGAATTGGCGGATTTATTGTTGCAGGGGGAGAAACCTAGTCAAGGGAATTTAAAACAAGCCCGTAATGTTATTGAAGCCCTTCAGGTGGCTGAGTTGGATAACTTTTTTAGAGATGCTTGTGTTGTGGTGAATAAGGCAGAACAAATTGATACAATTGCCGAAAAATCCGATCCAAAAGCAGCAGTTATCCATGCAATTATTTTACAAAATCGTTTAGCAATTATTTTGAAATTACCGGGACAATCGGAATTAGAGTATCAAGCGACTCCTGTCTCAGAGAAAACTATCAGAACTACTTTGAGACAGTTGGGAGGGTATCTGGAAGAAAGGGCGAAAAATCCTGACGTACTCAGAACAGCGGAACAATTGTATCAATGGGTATTTAAACCGATTGAATTTTCCCTTGAAAAAAGCTTGAATGTAGAAACATTGGTTTTTGTATTAGACAGACCTTTGCAGAAGATTCCAATGGCCGTCCTCTATGATGGAAAGCAATATCTCATTCAAAAAAAATATGATATTGTTCTTGCTCCGGGTCTACAGCTTATCAAAGCTAAAGAAAGGCAACATTCTAGATTCACTGATATAAAATTGTTTGCAGGTGGTGTTGATGAAAAACAGCCAGCTCTCGAAGATATAGAATTTGAAGCTATTAAAAACTTACAGGAAGAAATTAATGGTATAAATAAGATTATGCCTATCAAAAAACTACTTTTAAATGCAGACTTTACTCTGGAAAAAATTCGCCAACTTATTACCTTAAAAAACTATTCAATCATCCATATAAAAACGCACGGTCAGTTTAGTTCTCAACCGGAAAAGACATTTCTTGTTGCGTATAGAAGCTTGCTTAGAAGTAAAGATTTGGATAACTTGGTGAAAACTGGTACCGAAGGAGAAGGTCATACTATTGAGTTGCTGGTACTCAGTGCTTGTCAAACAGCCAAAGGAGACGATCGAGCAACGCTGGGTTTGGCGGGACTGGCCGTGCGATCGGGAGCTCGCAGCACCCTGTCAACCTTATGGAAAGCAGATGATGAAGCGACTACTAAGTTGATGGTGCGCTTCTACAATGAATTACGAAAACCAGGTATGAAAATGGCTAAAGCGCTCCATACCGCTCAAAAAAGCCTGATCGAGGAAGACGGATATAAAAATGCTCATATTTGGGCAAACTATGTTTTAGTTGGTAATTGGCTTCCCTTAATTTATTAATAATAAATAATGATTTAAGGATTGTTGAGAAATCTGAACTGAACCAATTAAGGGTTCTTGAGCTAAGTTCTGCAAACCAACAGATTTTAATAAATCTGTCCATTCCTGCTTTAGTTTTGTATCTTGTGGAGCAGCAATGAGGCGGTTAGCTAAATTGTTAACAGCATCATACCAACCTTCTGGTGCTGCCGTGTCTATTTGATTAGTTGTGCTAGACTTGTGTAGTATTCGTTGTACCCATCCGTCCATTTCTATATCTGGTCTGTTACTTGTAGAACCTTTACACTTAAGTGTTAAGTACCAATGATAAAACTTCCCTGTTTCCAAGGAAGTTTTCGGTGATAAGGGCAGGCTAATGCTGACAATTCCCGGTGTTTTAGGTAGCGTAAATCGAGTTTCGTAGACATACTCTGTTTCATCTCGGTTGAGCACTAAGAACTCTGCGGAGGTTATGTCTTCTGGAGCATAGGGGACATAAAACCATAAAGTGAGGCGTTCAGAAGAGATTGTTCCCTGGCTATTAGCAGGAACGAGAACAGTAAGTGGCTGACTTGTCTTTTTACAGTTCGGATTAAGCGGGTCGAGGTCTCCACCTGGTACTCTTCGCCCTGGAGGAGGACCTTTGTCAGAGGATTTGTCGGGGTTTTGAGTGACCAGAACGCTAAAAGGTGTTTGTATCCAGGTATAGTAGGGCGTAATGCCGATTAGTATTGCCTGGATCGCAAAAGCGAATTCTAAATGCAATGGGTGCATCTTGATTAATGATTAATGTTTGACACTCCCCTGGCTGAAGCCGAGGGGATTCTTAATTCAGCGACTGACCTTAAAATGTTCTGTCAAGAGCGGCAATTCTTAAACCTTTCAACCGTGGGGATACCACCAATTGACGAGCCTAACTCAGAAACATCCCAGCGGATCTATCTCCAAAAGCGTACTAGGATATTTCCCGCTTTGTTCGGGTATGCCCTACCCTACTTAACAATTCGAGCGTAAAAAAGTTTGTGTTTGCTGGATTGAAACCTACATTTTCGGTTTCGACTGTTTATAGTGTTTTCGCCGCACTTTGTCCCCCAGTTTATGCCTAAAAGTGTGTCTCATGTCCCGTTTCACGATGGCAAGGGAGTTTAACCCTGACTGTTTCAGTTTACCATACTGTCCCGTCGTGTCCAAAACTTTTCACGAAAGTTTTATAAGGAGCTACTTATGCCTATTTTTGCTCCCTCACAGTATAGACGATCGCAGTACCTCCACTGACGAACAACGCTAACAGCGACGGGACAATTGGCATCCAGCCTCCTCTATGCAGGATGGCGAGGCAAAGGTAATAGATGATGCAAGTTGCTATGCCAGCAGTTAATGTCAATTGTAAAACCGATCGTCCCGGCCGAGCTAAAAATCCTCCAGTCAAGGCAAACACCCAAATAAAAAGTGTCTCCCCCCACTGCATAAAACTCCATTGTGGCAACACCCACAATAAAGGGCGATTAGGTTTATCGATAACAGCACTAAGAATTTGGCTAACCATGTGGGCATGAACCCATACTGTCGGCATTCTCCCATAAGGAGTATCTACTTCTTCTTTTCCTCTGGGATCATTAACACCAATTAAGACAACTTTATCCTTGATTAAATTACGGCTAACTCGTCCTTCTATAAGTTCTGTAAGAGTTACTTTTTGGGCTGGTCTAAGGTTGGCGCGGTAATTCAGCAGGATTTGGTCGCTTTCACCTAACTTTTGATAAGCGCCCGTCTGAGGAGCAAGGGATTTCAAGATAACTTGACCAAATTTCCAATTGTCATTATCTTGAATTATCGGTTGAATATTTTCTCGATATATAAATCGATATGCTAATTGGAAGCTTAGGCTAAAAGGCGAAGGGCAAGAAGAAGGAAATCGCTTCGGATTATACGAGAGTAGTTGGCGGCGCACCATGCGACCATTGTTGCCTGGCTGATCGTCTATTTCTAAATCACTAAATCCTATTTGGTCTTTGATTTGTTTTTCTGATAATTCAGGCGCCGGTGGATAACCTTTTTGATTGCCATCGCCAAATGCACATACACCGAAAAGATTGGGATTGCTAAACTGGGCGATTAAAGCTTCTCTACCTAGTTGTTGGGGTTGATAGCGATGCAAAGTTAAGCCGATCGCCCGTGGCTGATCCTGTTCTATTTTCTTGATAAGCTTAGCTACCGTCGCATCGTTCACTGGATTGCCATATTTATCAAGATCAGTTCCTGTAACTTCAACAACTAAAAGCCGCGGATCGATCGGCTCAGGTTGGCGCTGCCGCATTAAATGATCGTAAGCAGGAAGTTCTAAAGGTTCTAACAATCCCATCCCTCGCACTCCCATGACAGCACTTGTGACCAACACACTAGCCACCAACACAGTCTGAAGATTGCGCCAAATCGAAACACGCTGACGCTCTTCCTCATTCCCTTTCAGCAACTCATCCCAGCTTGGAGACTCAACAGCCAGATGCTCATAAATCATCGGTAGCCAACTAGCACAGGGATATTCAACCTCCATCCCGTGCAGCCTTTCCCGTGCCTTCCTAACTGAGTCAGGCAAAGACTTCTTTTCTCTAGCAAATGCCTCTAGAAAATATTCCAAAAACTTTTGAGCGACTTCATCCGGCACCCGTTCTCGCATGGCAATTACGGCGGGAATTTGCAAAGAAGCCAGTTCATTTACTAATCCCATGCCGTCACAAGAATTGAAAATCGCTAATTTTAAACCGTGCTTAATGGCATTTTCTAAACCATACTTTAATTGTTCAATGGCTATACTTTCAGTTTCACTCAGAGCAAGCTGACCCTGCCTGTAACCATCTTCCGTAGAACTATGACCTGCAAAAAATAAAATATCCCAATTCTGTTCCCATAACTGAGTATTAAGCTTACTGCTGCTAGTAGCTACTAAAGTTTCAATCTCTGCATCATTATGGGCAATTGACTCTTTTAATAACTCTAAATCTCCCTGAACATCAATGTCTGTACAGTCTCCCAGAATTACCAAAATTTTTATCTTATTTTTAGACTTATTTTTTTTAAAATTAGATGTAGTATTAGTTAAAACTAAACGACTAAAAACTGGCTCAATTTTAAATCGATCAAATTTATTCCATAAATGCCAAGGCAAACGCCATAGATCAACATCATCTGTTTGAATCATTAACCTAACATTCCCTCTCTCAGTTATCAATACTTCTAAGAGCTGCTCCTGGACTGAATAAAAACATTCATCCTTAGAACTTAGCCAATCATTAACACTATTTTTTACACAATCGGCTGATTTTTTAACCGATATTTTTGTGATTTTACCCTTTTTCATCTGTTCAAACTTACGATAAGAACCAAAGCCGCGACTCTCGCGAGCTTTCTGCAAATTATGATATGTTTCTATCAATTCTTTAGCGGGCGGCAAGTACCCGCTAATTTGAGAATTGATAGAGTGAATACTATCACCAATTCGGAGCGTGACAGGATAGCGTTGCTCACTGTCCGCATTGCTTATTTCCAAAATTACTAGCTTGCTCATAACCTTTGATATTTTGCTCCTACTTGAGTTAAATAGTAAAATCTTCTGTGATGCTAACTTCCTGGTAAGCGACTTTAACATGGAAATAATCGCCGATAGTTCCGGTAAAGTCATTTTGAAATCTATTAGTATCACTATCGGCCTGTTCTTCCCACAAGACTTCGCCATCTTCATCTAGGACAACTACTTCTAGATTTAGCGGCAGAGTTTTCGATCGCACGGGAAATACCCGCAAGTAAACATTAGTTTGATCGCTTCCTTCAGGCAAGAGAGTTATTTCCAGCAAAACGCGAACAGTATCAAGGCGTATTGTTAATTCAATAATTTTACCAATTCTGACCCCCGCAGCGGAATTTTTGGGGTCAAGTTTTCCCAAACTGACGGCTGCTTGGCAGCGCACATCATCATCTTTCGTGGTTTTCAGCAAGTTAGTCAATGCTGAAATCGCCTCGGCATTTCCAGGCTCAACACGACCTAATAAGTCAGCAGCCCGCAATTGATTCCCTTTATTGCGATCGTGCAATAAGTCAAGCAATGTAGGAATTCCCTTCTGGCTGCTAGAACCACCGTACCGATACGCATCAGAACCTGCGATTGCAGAAACCAAATTAGGATCGAAAATTCCCAGCTTCTCAATTATTTCATCAGTCATCTGCCACCCAGCTTGGAAATAATTCTTTGCCCGCTGAAGTAAATTTGCTTGACTTTGAATCATCACAGATGGCGCAGCAGCTACTGCTGGTTTCTGAATAATTCCTAAACGCTGATTATATAGTTGTTGCCTGCATTCATCATTGGCTAAGAAAGAGGCCCACTGTTCAAATGGGACTATCAGCCGGGGAGAATATACCGATAAATTACCCAAATTCTGTAATAATTCAGTCGCGTTCAGCTCGGATAAACTTGGCAAGGGTGAGACTTCTGCTTGCAAGTTTAACCCTAGAGTAATTTGCATGACAACCAAAGATTGGGTTAATTCTTTTGTTGGCAAAGCATAAGTGCGATCGCCCGCGCTGTATGTGCCTTCATTCTTCAGTTGGCGGTGCGTCGCAAACCCGCACACCTCCATCCAACACTCATCCTCATCACCATCCAAATTCACCTGCACAGGGAGATAATAGTCAGCACTCCAGTTAGGAATATCAACCCACTCCTGGGGTACACACAATTCCTCCAAATCTCCCTCGTCACTGGGAATTAATACTAATCTAGTATCGCCAATCTGAATTGCAGTGCCATTCACCACTTCCCAAATGCTAGAAATATCCTGACTGTGCCAGACTGAAGGTTGAGGGAATGCTTCTCCTGCCAGCCATTCTGATAACCAGTTCAAGATAGCGTTTAAACAAGCACCATTGAGATAAGCATTATAACGAGAAATCGGATTAGAATGATGTTGAGCTTGCTGCCAAGCAATTTCTTGGTCAGCTTTGTTAATTGTTAACCGTAACAGGTGGGAATTCTCAGAATCAAAAGGCTGTAATTGGCTTAATTGAAACATTTTATTATTCTCCTTTTTGACCAATCATCAAAGTTTGTAAGCATTCTTGAACCATAGTATCAATAGTTTTGGAGGTATCTTTACTCCCTAGAGATAGATTCAGAGTTTGACCAGCAGCCTCATAAAAATTTACTAACCACTTTTCCACATACTGATTCACCCAAGTATTCAGTACCTTGATTAAATTTGCCTGTAATTTCTGCTGAGCTTGAGATATTATGGCACTGACCGCTAACAAATCCACGCCCAACTCAGTAGCGATTTTCTCTTCCGCTACCTGCTGACCGTACCGGAGGTGTAAGACCTCTTGTTCTTCTGATTCAAGTTCTTTAATTGCTTGAACTAAAGCGACTTGAATTAAATCTGAGTGCAGGGGAGCGCGAAATTTTTTCTGTAGCCATTCAACTACATAATCGGCAACCCATTGATGGGGCTGGGACATTTCTACCATAGCTTGTAGGAGTTGAATCTTAATAGCATCAAGTCGTCTAGAAATGGATGACTGGTTCAAATTTAATTGAAGAGCTAGTTGCTTTTGCTTGAATCCAGCACCGTAATAAAGTAAAAGAATTTTGTGCTGGTCAGGTTTGAGGTTTTCTAGCTGTTTGCGAAAAGCAGAGTCAGTTTGGTTATGTAATTCTCTTACTGCTGTGCCATAATTTTTAGCTTTTGCTATATTGGCATTTTCTAGCTGTGACTTATCCAAAAATCCGTCATAACCTTGTTCTTGAAGTGCTTCTATAGAGTATTGAGGATTGATGGATTTGGGGTAATTTTGTAAAGCAGCAATGCAGATTTTCATCCAAGCTTGCATTTGCTCTCCGCTAATACTTGACCCTGCGGAAACTTCATGGGGTGCTGAAGATAGATACTTTTCAGCATTGTAACACTCTGCTGCTGCCTGAAAATCTTCGCTGTCAGCATTCGGCCATTTCTGCCCTGGTTGCCGAATTGCGGGATTATTAACCTTATTAAAGCGATAAACTTGTTTAAAATATTTGCGGGCAAATATAAATTGAGAAATGTTAGGTTCTTGAGTTCCAGCTCTTTGTAGGGCTTCTCGGAGATATTTATCACTTTCGTGAGTTAGCAACCGCCACCGCGAGAACTTACTGATAGATGCCTGGATGGTTTTGATCAAAATTTGCTGAATATAGGTATCTAAAGAAGCCTGATGAGAAACGTTATAAGACTGTAACAGCTTAATAAAGTTTTCGGAATTGCAGATAAAAACCCTAGCGCAGTAGAGATACTCTTCCCAAGACAAAGCGCTTGATTTTGATCCTACTTCTATAGCTGCGTAGTAACAGCCTTTTTCAAAGTAACTAGCCAAGTGTTTCAAAGCTAGCATTTTTCTATTGTCTGGCTCCCAGTCTTGGACACTCAGCGATGGATTTATGGCTATCTGCCTCCAAAATTCGGCTACATTTTTAGTTGGATTAGGCTGGCTACACAATTGTGAAAACGTCGGGTTGCATTCTTGGTACAACTCAAAATTGCGTTTAAGTTCAGCATCATTTTGCCACTGAATGACAGGGCGACGATTGCAGGTTGTCAGTATGAGATAGGTAAAAAAATTCTCGGCGTTATCTCGACGCTCTGGCAGTCTGGGAATAATTTCCTGGTTAAAAGGGTTAGGCATCTTAGCCGATTCTCCAAGAACAATAAAGGAAAAGTTGAGACGGGATTTTTTAGTTTAAACTTGGCTCGCCTTGTGCAAAGCAATGCCTCAGCCTAGGCAGCTATGCCATCGCAGGTTGTTCGCCAGTACGAGGCCGGAGAGGTTGCTGAGCTGCAGTTGAGGAAGGGTGCAAATGGCTTGAGCATAGAGGTTGTGAGAGAACTTTACAAAGCGTCCTACTAACTTATTGACACCGCCTGTCGGAAATTATGCGGGTTGCTCTGAGTTGGGATCCAACATTGCCCGTGAGCAAGATAAGTAGCTAGACAAAATTAATTACATAGTTTTCTCCAAATTCTTTCAGGATTTTTTCCACAGAGGTAACAAAAGTTCCCCAACTCTTGTAAGCAGATATCTCAATCCATTCATACTTAATAAACCGCCATAAAATT
>NZ_JANMZH010000809.1:0-1089 GCF_031383065.1 Microcoleus sp. OTE_8_concoct_300
CAGTTGGCTTAACAAGGGCGATCGCGCGAGGGGTCAGAAACCGGGTTTCTTTGCAAAATCTCGTGAGGATGCGTAAATTATCGCAGAAACCCGGTTTCTTGGATTAGGAGCGATCGCATCCGATGTTATTGTGACGGTGGAGTCGTGCGATCGATCGGTGGAACCTTTTGTACAGGAGTTGGCGGTTGTTCAGTCCGCAAAAGTGCGATCGTACTTGGTGTTAAAGGAATCGTCACTAGGAGGATGGGTACAAAAACTTTCTCTAAGAACCATTTGATATCTGAGTTAGACTGCTTCTTCAAAAAGTTCGGTCTATTTTTCGGTTTTTCTAGTTTCATTTTTTTTAATCTCTATCTACATTTCCTACGATATCTGGATTTTTTGTGTTCGGGGGCGATCGTCAATTTAGCCTCCCAAATTAGTTGTTAAGTAAAATTTTGAAGAGATTGTGAGTTGCGGTTGAATGATTTGTGAAAGAGTTTGTGAGAAAAAACTCACAAATCACTTTTGGCTTATAAATTTGTGAAAATTCACTAGGGATTGACTGAACAGCTATGCTAAAGCTCTGAGTTATGCTAATTTAAGAGAAAGCAGGCAAGTCAATGATTGAGGTAATATCGAGATGATGAGTCAACAAGAGTTCGATGCCATTTACCCAAAGGGGCTTACTACAAGACAGCATAAAGTGCTAGAGGGGTTCTTGCAAAATAAGCAAGACGAACAAATCGCTAACTCTCTCACCCCAAAAGTAACGAGGTCGTGTGTCAGCGATCATATTTCAAATATTTGCCTGTCATTTAATATCAAAAATGAGCCGGGTGGAGGATATACGCAACGTGAAGAGTTGATTCTATTATTTGTCAAATATAAACCGGAATTAGTTTGCCAAGAGTTATTAATAAGGCAATTGGGGGAAAGAACCTCTGAAGCTCCAAAAGCATTAGAATGGCCAGAAGGGCCAGTGCGATTAAATTCTGAGTTTTATATAGAGCGTTCCCGAATGGAAGCTGACTGTTATCAACAGATTTTAGAGCGGGGGTCAATAATTCACATTAAAGCTCCCAAGTTAATGGGAAAAACTTCTCTATT
>NZ_JANMZH010000810.1:0-1091 GCF_031383065.1 Microcoleus sp. OTE_8_concoct_300
CAGTTGGCTTAACAAGGGCGATCGCGCGAGGGGTCAGAAACCGGGTTTCTTTGCAAAATCTCGTGAGGATGCGTAAATTATCGCAGAAACCCGGTTTCTTGGATTAGGAGCGATCGCATCCGATGTTATTGTGACGGTGGAATTGTGCGATCGATCGGTGGAACCTTTTGTACAGGAGTTGGCGGTTGTTCAGTCCGCAAAAGTGCGATCGTACTTGGTGTTAAAGGAATCGTCACTAGGAGGATGGGTAGAAAAAATTTCTCTAACAACCATTTGATATCTGACTTAGACAGCTTCTTCAAAAAGTTCCGTCTATTATTCGGTTTTTCTGGTTTCATTTTTTTAAATCTCTATCTACTCTACATCTCCTACGATATCTGGATTTTTTGTGTTCGCGGGCGATCGTCAATTTAGCCTCCCAAATTAGTTGTTAAGTAAAACTTTGAAGAGATGGTGAGTTGCGATTGAATGATTTGTGAAAGAGTTTGTGAGAAAAAACTCACAAATCACTTTTGGCTTATAAATTTGTGAAAATTCACTAGGAATTGACTGAACAGCTATGCTAAAGCTCTGAGTTATGCTAATTTAAGAGAAATTAGGCAGGTTTGAGGCTGAGGTGGAATGGAGAAGATCACTAAACAGGAGTTTGAGGCTATCTATACAGACAAGCTTACAAAAAAACAGCGTCTAGTGCTAAGGGAGTTCTTGCAAGATAAGCCAGACAAACAAATCGCTAACTCTCTCACCCCAAAAGTAACGAGGTCGTGTGTCAGCGATCATATTTCAAATATTTGCCAGTCATTTAATATCAAAAATGAGCCGAGTGTAGGATATACGCAACGTGAGGAGTTGATTGAATTATTTGTCCAATATAAACGTGACTTAGTTTGCCCAGAGTTATTAAATAAATTCGGGGAAAGAACCCCTGAAGCTCCAAAAGCATTAGAATTGCCAGAAGGGCCAGTGCGATTAAATTCTGAGTTTTATATAGAGCGTTCCCGAATGGAAGCTGACTGTTATCAACAGATTTTAGAGCGGGGGTCAATAATTCACATTAAAGCTCCCAAGTTAATGGGAAAAACTTCTCTATT
>NZ_JANMZH010000813.1:0-2147 GCF_031383065.1 Microcoleus sp. OTE_8_concoct_300
ATTTAGAATACTTTCATCAAGATATCGGAATCGAAGAAGGCGCTTCGGATTAAGATTTAATTTGATCGCTGGTATTTATAATTATGAACTTTCTTTAAAGACTAAATTAGAGATCGCCTGAGACTTTCGCAAGAGGTCTAATTATTTAGCAGTCCGTTAAAACACAATAACCTTTTGGTATTATTAACAAACATGGATTATTTTACCTCATTAATCGGACAAGAGCGAGCAGTAGAATTGCTAACTCAAGCAGTCGAGCGAAACCGAATTGCTCCTGGTTATTTATTTGTCGGCTCTAACGGCATCGGCAAAAGTTTAGCTGCTCAGTGTTTCATAGAGCTTTTTTTTTCAGCAAATCTTCCCGAAAGGATATCGATAACCTCCGTGCAAAATCGCGTGAGGCAGCGAAATCATCCAGACTTACTTTGGGTTGAACCAACTTACATGAACCAAGGTAAACGGCTTTCGACAAAAGAAGCAGAGGAAGCCGGTTTAAAGCGGAAAGCACCGCCCCAAATTCGCTTAGAACAAGTTCGAGAAATCGGTGAATTTATCAGCAGACCACCGCTCGAAGCTGCGCGTTCAGTCGTAGTTTTGGAACAGGCAGAAACAATGGGTGAGGGAGCCGCTAACGGCTTGTTGAAAACATTGGAAGAACCTGGAAAAGCAGCGCTAATTTTAATTGCTCCGACCGTGGAAGTTTTGCTGCCAACTTTGATTTCCCGTTGTCAAAAAATCCAGTTTTATCGGCTGAATCCCCAAGCAATGGGGCAAGTTTTGCAGCAAGCGGGATTCGCGGAGATTTTATCGCATTCCGAGGTAATGGGGATGGCTCAGGGAAGTCCTGGGGAGGCAATTGCTATTTGGCAGCAACTGCAATCAATACCCGATGATTTGCTGCAAAAGGTGAAGCAGTTGCCTCAAAATCTGCGGTCTGCTTTGGAATTGGCCAAGGAAATTGATAAAACTTTAGATACTGAATCTCAGTTGTGGTTAATCGATTATTTACAGCACTGTTACTGGCAGCAATTTTTGGCAGGAGCAATTAGTCGATCGCCCTTAGAACCCTTGGAAAAAGCGCGACAATATTTGCTAAACTACGTACAGCCACGATTAGTTTGGGAATGCACACTGATGGGGATATGTCAAGCATAACCTAGTGCCAAGTTATATCCCAATACCATGAGTAACACAATGGAAAAAGCCACATTTGCCGCCGGTTGTTTTTGGGGAGTGGAACACAAGTTTCGCGCCGTTGCGGGTGTCGTCTCGACTGCTGCGGGCTACACCGGAGGTCACTGGCCCAATCCCTGCTACCTCGACGTTTGCGCCAGAGTCACCGGTCACGCTGAAGCCGTGCTGCTAGAGTACGATCGATCGCAGGTGAGTTACGAAGCACTGCTAGATGTATTCTGGAACTGTCACGATCCTACCCAAATCAATCGCCAAGGTCCCGACAGAGGCGAACAGTACAGGTCTGTGATTTTTTATCACAATTCCGAACAAGAAAAAGCCGCTCGCCTCTCCAAACACAAATTGCAAAGATCCGGTAAATACGACAAAGATATTGCCACCGAAATCAAACCTGCTGGTAAATTTTATATGGCAGAGGATTACCACCAGCAGTATATTGAGAAAAAGCGGCATTCGTCAGAAGTTATTACTTAACAAGTAGGCAGACGCGACAAAAAATCAAATATCGTAGGGGCCAGTAAGGCAATGATCTATACTAGCCGCCAGTTTATGATTAATGCAAAACCCGGCATTCCCGAGACCATGTTTATTTCCACCTACTTAGTAATAAATCATATCAATTCCGGTTGTATCGGAATGATTAAACCACAGAGGACACAGAGGACACAGAGAAAGATAAGAGAGAGATGCATAATTCCGATGTCAAAGGATTTGATATCATTAGTCATGAGTCAGAAAGAGATTTATTAAATTACATTTTCCCCAAACAAAAAGCGCCCCTATTTCTAGGAGCGCTTTTTGTTAATCGATAGCTAAAACTTAGCCGTTGATAGAAGGAGCAACCATTGCTACTGGGGTGACTTCACTAGCAGCCAAGTCGAGAGGGAAGTTGTGAGCGTTGCGCTCGTGCATCACTTCCATACCCAAGTTAGCGCGGTTGATGACATCAGCCC
>NZ_JANMZH010000658.1:0-21279 GCF_031383065.1 Microcoleus sp. OTE_8_concoct_300
TCGATTCAATGTCTAGTAATTGGCTGGTTGTTGTTGAATTAATGTCTTTGTCCCCACACAAACTACCTAATTATCAACAAGGCTTGAGAGCTATGAGACTTATTCAATCAGCATTATAGGCAACTTGTCGCCCCGACAGAATATTAATTGCTTTGCAAAGCTGAAAGATTTGAAGCTCTTGAAATATGGGTCTGCCTAACTGTTTTTCAAAATTCCTTTTCTGTGCTTTAGGAATAACCGTATAGCAATGAAAATCAGGAGCATTATATCCAAACAGCCCACGTTTTGAACAAAGTGAAAGGTCTGCCATTCGCAGCAAACCTGAGTAAATACTCGTAGTGCATACCACCTCAAAAGCTGCTTCAATTTGGTGAAATTCTTTTCGTAACCAAATAACATCTATCAGTTGAATAATTTTCTCAGTTTTTTGAGGAAAATCTTGAGGCACTATTAAAGGGAATTTCTTTGAGCTAAGTTTTCCTAGTTCTTGATTTTTATATTTATTTCGATGGTCATTTCTAGCAATCCATACTGTAAAACCCAAACTTTTTCCCAGCTCAGCTAATATGCCCTGTATTTTTGTGTGCTTAGAAATATTAGCATCTGTAAAATTAAACTCTAGCTGAGTCCACCTGGTGTTTGTTGCTCTCGGTTCAGAGATGGCTAATTTCAGATTTACATTGGTGAGGTAAGCTTCTGTAAAATTCGCCTGTTTTATATATGCTCTTTCAAGATTTGCATCTGTGAGATCCGCTGCTATGAGTTGTGCCCCTTGGAGATTCGCGGATTCAAGATTGGCCTCTGTTAAATCAGCACCGCTTAAATCAGCACTACTCAAATCAGCGCCAGATAAATCAGTGTCCGACAAATCAGCACGACATAAGTTAGCACCGCTTAAATCAGCACCACATAACCTAGCACCACTCAAATAAGAGACAAACAAATCAGCGCCCGATAAATCAGTGTCCGACAAATCAGCATCACATAAATTAGCACTCCTTAAATTAGAACCAGACAAATCAGTGTCCGACAAATCAGCACCGCTTAAATTAGCACCACTCAAATCAGTGTCCCACAAATTAGCACCGCTTAAATTAGCACAAGTTAAATTAGCACGACTCAAATTAGCACTACTCAAATCGGTATTGCTTAAATTAGCACCGCTTAAATTAGCACGAGTCAAATTAGCACCACTCAAATCGGTATCGCTTAAGTAAATACCAGAGAAATCCCTTTTGCCTGTTTGGTAATGATTTAAAAGTTCCTGAGTATCCATATCGTGAGCCTCTACAACCAAATCAAAAATTATCAATATTAACTTAACGTCGGCAGACTTCCAGCAGCGATCGCACTAAATTCTTACAGTTTAGCAGTTGTACGATGCGTCAGGGAAAATAAATCTCCAATTTGAGAACAGGACTTGCCCTGAGGCAGTGTTATCGAACCTTTAGCTAACGAGGCCGAGCTTCAATAGCAAAATTAGCCATTTTAACCAGTTTAATCACAAGCTTAGATGTAGGGTGCGTCAAATTGAGATGATTTTAGATGAAAGAATAATTTTACTTATGACACACCCTACATCTTACAAATGCGATGATCCTACCTCCTCACGGGCTGAAATCCCTGCACAAAACTCACCCAGCGTGGTACTTTATCACCTGTAATATTTAGGATAGGAATGTTGAAACTTCTGACATCGGGGCGACCGATTTCACCAGCCGAAAAAGTAATATTCGTAGGTTCCGATTTACCTAAACCATAGGCACTAGCTATTTGATTAGCAAGTCGGCAGGTTATTACAAAACTTCCCATATTAATCGTGCCACCCCCAGCCTCGTAATTCCATGTAATACCGGGTGTTAAATTCCCCTGCTGACACATAAAGTGAGTGACTTCAAACATTTTAGCAATGTGAACATCATATCGCCTTAAGCGTCCTCCATAGGCCGCTGCTGTGGTATCGCTTTCTGGTACTACAATCGATCCAAATCCTTCGTCAAAACCAAGCTTCATCGGGAGTGCTGTGGAACTTGTAAGCGGTTGACTCGCTTGGGGTTGTACGCGAGTCGGTGACATCTGTACTGGTTTGACAAATTGACTATTAGCGCGAACGAAACAACCTTGCGCTGCACCAGCAGCGTAGCTTTTTCCTACAAAAAGCCAAGGTAAACCCCTGGTATCGTTGAAAGTACCAGCAGCATTACTAGGAAAGCTTTCAAAACGCTGTCCCTGTTTTAAGACACCAACTAAAGACCAATTAAAAAACTCAAATGGAGTGCGGTTGTCAGCACGCATAAGTTCTTCAAAAGAAGAATTTGTCATGCGACAATTTAACCCATTTGGGTCTGGATCTACTACTTCCCAATAAGTATGATAAGCTCTTCCCATATAATCCCCTTGATTATTAGGACTAGGAAGAGGTGCAGTAGAACCCAGTGTAGCTGTTCCTAAGACCAGAAGAGTGGAAATAGTAATGGTTTTTAATTTTTTTAACATGAGTATCACTTTTCAAACACTACATCTATTGGCAATCAAATAGCAATCGCACTTCTTCAACAATCTCGACCCCCCCTCATGGGATGAAAAGCCGATTCACACCCACATAGGCATCAATATTAAGCACAATCTCAATTAGACGTTCAACACAAAGTTCTCGATATTCCGAATCATTCATTAATCTATCAGCATTGCCAACCGTAATCACAGGAAGTGAATTAGAAGTATTTTCCTCGCGCATTACTTGTTCCAAGGAATCCTTGCCTTTCATGCTACGATTAGCTGTGAGCAAAATCATCTGATTTTCTTGAGCAAGTCGCCAAACTACCCTGTCATCGCTATCGATTGGCAATTCCATTTGTGCAAAGGTGACAAAACGAATTGGGATGATATCAAGCCAACCTTGATTAGCAATAGACCCAAAGAAAATTATGGCGTGTCCATTGAGATTATGATCTATCAAAAAAATCATGCTTTAGCCTCACGTTTTGCCTTGGCGGCTCGAAGCTTTTCCCATGCAGCTTCCGTTCCGGGTCTTGGTGGCTGGGCGGCAATTCTGGCAATCAGATCGCGATTTTTTTCTTCGTAGTACAGCCGCAGTTCTTCAGATTCCTTAAGAACTATTTGATACTCAGCTTCAACAGTAGCGCGATTTTCCTCAATATAAGCTAAAGCTGCGTTAATTTGTTCCTCTGTAAGGTCAAATAATCCTCTGATAAACTTAGGCGGATATTGAGCCGTCACATAGTCCATGATGTCGTAGATAGTGATGCGCGTACCTGCGATAGTCAGTCCTCTTTCTGTACGGATAATCGCTGTTTGTTCGTGAGGTATAGTTGTCATCTTTATAGCCTCCTAGAAGGGATGTTTATATTGAATTGGTTGAAAACCCTGCACAAAATTTATCCAGCGCGGGACTTGATTACCTGTAATACCTAAAATTGGGAGAGAACGACTCCTCGATATTGGCGGCCCAGCTTCTTCCTGAGAATATTCGATCGCACTACGCTCTGGTTTGCCTAAACCGTAACTGTTAGCAATATCACCAGCCAACTGACAAGTAATTCAGAATTCCCCCATGCCAATTCTACCATTTCCGGCCCTGTACTGCCAAGTCCTACCGCCAGCGTCAGGTATCTGCATTTTAGGCTTAATTTAACAGCAATGGGTGCAGTGTACACCCTACAGATAGAATGTCTGCGTCCAAGACTTTTTAATGGGGTTGAACCGCCACGAGAATTTGTCCGGCTGTCACCGTTTGCCCCTTTTCACAAAACAACTCGGCAACAGTGCCCGCCACATCAGCAGTAATAGCAATTTCCATTTTCATCGCTTCCAAAATTAACAGGCGATCGCCCTCTGCAACCGCATCTCCAACCTTAACCAGTACCTGCCAAACATTGGCCGAAACGTGAGCGACAACTGCCTCACAATCGATCGGCAAAGTAACCTCCGCCGCTGTTTCAGAAGCCACATCCGCCGGGGCAACTGCTGCAGATTCAGCTTCAAATTCCCCGGATGCGGCCCAGCGATCGCGCTCTGCATTAAATGCGGCCTGCTGCTGCGCTTTAAACTCAGCCGCACTGTTAGCAATAGAATGCAAAAACTCATTGTATTCTCTCAAATTAAAAGTGATTTCCTCAACCTTTAATTTAAACTTCCCTTCGATAAATGCTTCCCGACAGCGGTGCAATTCCTCATGAGAAACCGGATAAAATCGGATTTGGTCAAAAAAGCGCAAAAGCCAAGGTTTACCAGACTGGAAATCCGCCGTTTGTTTGAACCGATTCCACATTTGCACCGTGCGGCCGACAAATTGATAACCTCCAGGCCCTTCCATCCCGTACACGCACAAATACGCGCCGCCAATGCCAACTGCATTTTCAGGAGTCCAAGTGCGGGCGGGATTGTATTTAGTAGTAACCAAACGGTGGCGCGGATCGAGGGGAGTTGCGACGGGCGCGCCTAAATAAACGTCTCCCAAACCCATCACTAAATAGCTAGCATTAAATACAATTTCTCTGACTTGTTCGATGCTGTCAAGCCCGTTTATGCGGCGAATAAACTCAATATTGCTGGGACACCAAGGTGCATCCGATCGCACAGACTGCATATATTTTTCAATGGCTAACAGTGTCGATTCATCTTCCCAAGATAAAGGCAAGTGCACAATTCGCGCCGGCACTTCCAAATCCTCGATCGCCGGAAGTTCCGCCTCCGCTGAAATCAGCGCCTGCATTAGCTGCTGTTGCGAAATCTGGCTGCCCTCAAAGTGAATTTGGAGCGATCGCATTCCCGGCACTAATTCGATAACACCCGGCAACGGATTTGCTTTCAAATGTTCCATCAATGCGTGCGCCCGAAAACGCAAGTTTAAATCCAGCACCAATGGGCCGTATTCAACTAAAATATATTTATCTCCAGCTTGACGGTAAGTAACAGCAACCTGTCCAGGAGATTCGGGGATTTGGTGCAAAATTGGAGAGGCGGGAACTGCGGGCAATTCCTCCGTATTTTTCCCAAAAACAGGCAAGCAAAAAGTAGCAATTTGCCTATTTTGTGCTAATTCCCGCTGCAAAGCTTCAGCAAAACTCAAACAGTGAAAGCGAATGCTGTCCCCCGGTTTTAGTTGTCCGATTTTCCACAATTCCGACTGCACAATAGTAGCAGGACACACAAAACCTCCCAAACTCGGGCCGTCAAGACCGAGAATTACAGGCATATCGCCCGTAAAATCGATCGTGCCGATCGCGTAAGCATTATCGTGAATGTTAGACGGGTGCAAACCCGCTTCCCCGCCGTCTTGACGCGCCCAGGTGGGCTTCGGGCCGATCAGCCGAATGCCCGTCCGCGTCGAGTTGTAATGCACCTGCCATTCTGTGGAGAAAAACATTTCGATGTCTGACTCAGTAAAGAAATCCGGCGCGCCGTGAGGCCCGTACAAAACGCCGATTTCCCAATTATTGCTGTAGGTGGGAATTAGTTCCGGAGGCAAAGATAATTCCGCTTCCAGAGTTGCAGTTTGAAGCAGTTTAAGCACATCTCCCGGACGCAGCGTGCGGCCCGCGTGTCCGCCAAATTTGCCCAGTACAAAAGTTGATTTGCTGCCCAAATAATTGGGGACATTAAAGCCGTGTTTGACTGCTAAATAAGTGCGGTAGCCGCCGCCTTGAATGGCTTTTAACTTGAGAATGCTGCCAGCTTTAACGGGAATGGCTGTCCAAAACGGCACCAGTTCGCCGTTTAGGGTTCCCTTCATAATTGCACCAGTCAAACTAATAACTGTATCGGCATTAAAGCGCAGAGTTGGACCTGTAGCTGTGAATTCCATTCCTGCTGTCGATTCGGGATTTCCTACTAAACGATTTGCCGATCGAAATGCCAGATGATCCATCGGCCCAGAAGGCGGCACGCCAACATCCCAATAGCCAATCCGCCCCGGATAATCCTGAATGCTGCTGTAGGTTCCCCCATCCAATACATCGATCGTTAAAGGTGCGTATTCAAAAGAGTTTAAAAAGCGCGTGTTCAGTTCGCCCCGGCTGAATCTGGAATCGTCCAAAATCTGGCGGATGTAATCTAAATTAGTTTCAATTCCCGCTATTTCACTGGCATCTAAAGCAGCTTTGAGTTGAGCGATCGCCTGGGTTCGATTATCCCCGCAAACGATTACTTTGGCTAGCAGCGGATCGTAAAAAGGAGTAACCTCGGTTCCGGTTTCTATCCAACTGTCGCAGCGGACGTTTTCGGGAAATGCCACTTGATTCAGCAACCCGGAACTCGGCTGAAAATTCTTGCCGGCATCTTCCGCATAAATTCGCACCTCAATTGAGTGTCCCTGCGGCCGATAGCGGTACTCTTCCAGGGGGAACAAATCTCCCGAAGCCTGTTTTACCATCCACTCAACGAGGTCGATGTTGTTGACAGCTTCAGTAACGCCGTGCTCAACTTGCAAGCGCGTGTTGACTTCCAAAAAATAAAACTGTTTCGCCTCGACATCAAATACAAATTCAACAGTACCGGCTGACTGGTAATTTACCGCTTTTCCCAACCGCACGGCTGCACCGTACAACTGATTTCGCTGTTCGTCGCTAATAGCAGGGGCGGGGGTTTCTTCTATTACTTTTTGATTGCGCCGCTGCACTGAACAATCTCGCTCGCCCAAGGCTATGACATTTCCTTTGCCATCTCCAAAGATTTGGACTTCTATGTGCCTGGCTGTTTGAATGTATTTCTCTAAAAAAACTGCGCTTTGTTTAAAATTGCTTTGACTCAAACGCTGTACTTTTTCAAATGCTTCTGCCAAATCTCGATCGCCAAAACAAGCCTGCAAACCAATGCCGCCACCGCCTGCCGTACTTTTGAGCATCACCGGATAGCCGATCGCCCCAGCCGCTTTTTGGGCATCCTCTAAACTTGCTAAAAGTTCGCTTCCGGGAGTTAGCGGCACTTGATTTGCAGCGGCTATTTCCCGCGCGGTGTGCTTCAATCCAAAGCAGCGCAACTGACTCGGAGTCGGGCCGATAAATGCAATATTTTCGCTTGCACAAGCTTCGGCAAATTCAGCATTTTCGCTCAAAAAGCCGTAACCCGGATGAATAGCTTGAGCTTTTGTTTGGCGGGCAACTTCGAGAATGCGATCGAACCGCAAATAACTTTCGGCTGCGGCGGCTGCACCGATACAAACGGCTTCGCTGGCGGCGAAAACGTGCTTGGCGCGGGCGTCGGCTTCAGAATATACTGCTACCGAAGCAATTCCGAGGCGATCGAGGGTGCGGATAATTCGGCAGGCAATTTCACCGCGATTTGCAATCAAAACTTTGTTAAACATTTGGGTATTTGTATGAATCTTTGATTGATAAGTCAACCGCAGATGTAAGGGAGATGAACGCAGATAAACGCAGATAATTTCTAGATAGGAAAGTTTGGGAATGCCATGCAAGTTTCTTGGGGGAATAGGGAAGGGCGCTAACAATAGTGCCAGCGTCCCCCTCGCGGCGGATTCTAATAGATGGCGGCGGGTATATTAGATTACACGGAATCCCAAACAATCAACTGAATCGGGGTAGGATTGTAAGCATTGCAAGGATTGTTCATTTGCGGGCAGTTAGAAATAGCTACCAAAGCGTTCATTTCGGCTCGCAAATCAACTGTACTTCCCGGGTCGGAGATGCCGTCAACAATTTCTAGTGTGCCGTCTTCGCTAACGGGAACATTCATAAAGAAGTTGATGTTGCTGACTAAATCTCGTTTGCCCAAACCGTAGGGAAGAATTGCGGCGAGGAAATTTTCAACGCAGGCGTGCTGGTATTTTTTATCTAGTCCAAACCGCACCGAATTACTCTCGCAGCTACAGGCGCCGCCGGAGGTATCGTGCCGCCCGCAGGAGTCAGCAATTATGGTCATCATGGCTCGCCCTTCGTTGGAAATAAGTTGGCTGTTTGTAGTGACAAAGATGTTGCCTTGATTGACGATCGTATCGGGGGCGCTGTAGCGTTCGGAAGGGTCATCGGCATTGTAAACTAGAAAATCTACTGCTTGATTTCCGCCTAAATCTACAATGCGGAGAATCTGTCCTTTTTTGATGACGCGAGACCAGGGATGTCTGGCTGGTAAAACTTCGTTATAAATTGCAGTTTTTGGATCGAGGATTTGTTGGGTGGTTGCAGTCATGGTTCACTTTTTGTGATGGAATTGCAGAATTTGTTACCGCCGATTGGTGCGGACAAAGTTGAGTTGTGGAATCGGGTTTATTGCAGGAACAAAGCATCGGTGTTAGTGAACCCGCGCACGGCTTCCGGATTGGCGGTGCGGCACAAGTCGTCTGGTGCGGGTGGGGGGGTTTTCACAATCTGAATTTGGATGGGTTTTGGATCGTAACTTGAACCCGGATGCAGGATGTGGGGGCAGTTAGAGATAATGGTCAATACGTTCATTTCTGCTCGCAAATCGATAAAACTACCCGGTTTCTCGCAGCCTTCGCGAAACTCCATTGTGCCGTCTGGTTTGACGGCAATGCGAGTAAATAAGTTGAGGTTGGGCATGATATCTTGTTTGCCCAATCCCCACCGGCTTAGGGCTTTGAGGAAGTTGTCGCGGGAGTTTTTCCAGTCTCCTTCGCCGTATTTTTTGGCATTGCTACTGGCGTTGCTGCATCCTCCTAGCAAATCGTGACAGCCGGAGGTGTCTTGGGTGATGGAAAATAGGATGCGTCCCATGTCTGTGTAGAGCACCATGCCTTGTTTGAGAAAGGCGTTGAATTGAATTTTTGCGGTGTCTGCTGCGTTGAAACGTTCGATCGCATTGTCGGCGTTGTAGCACAGCATGGAAACGCCGCGAGAGCCTTCTAAATCGGTGATTCGCAGGGTGTTTCCCCGCTTGATGACCCCCGACCAGTACGCGCCGCCCGGTACGGTTTCTTCGATTAATACGAGGCTTGAATCGATTTGTGAGTTTGGGTCGATCGATGATAGTTGCACCATAAGTTCCTCTTGATGTATTTGGGTAGGTCAGCGAAATAAAACAATAGTATTTTGTAGTGGCAAAACCCGCCCTCTCCCAAAGTAATATTTATCTCCACTGATATCTTGCACGATTCTTAAGAACGGGCAAGATGCCCGTTCCACAAAACTCAATTTTATTGTGGAACGGGCATCTTGCCCGTTCCTAAATAGGTAATTGACAATGGTGCAAGATGTTAAGTTTCCACTTACTTAGGTTGGCCGTTGTACTGTTGGCGCGGGTGCAAAAAGTGCAACTACAAACCTATTTCTATTTAAGCAGCCATTGCAACTGCTTCCTGTCCGTTTACATCTTGCACCATTCTCAAGAACAGGCAAGATGCCTGTTCCACAAAGAGTGAGTTTTCTTGTGGGGTGGGCATCCTGCCCGCCCGTAAAAGTGCAAATACAAACCTATTTCTATTTAAGCAGCCATTGCAACTGCTTCCTGTCCGTGTTTCCGCATCAAATCCATGAGTTCGTCGCGGTAATCGTGGAATTTGGCGTGGCGTTTAACGCTGGGAGTGCGATCGGGCAAATTAATCGACATTTCCTTTCTCACTGTACCGGGACGAGCACCCAAAGCATAAATCCGATTGGAAAGAAACACCGCTTCTTCGACATCGTGGGTAATCATAAAGATTGTAATCTCAGTGCGACGCCACAAATCGAGCATGAATTCGTGCATCGATTCTTTAGTGTGGATATCCAAGGCGCCGAAAGGTTCATCCATTAATAACACTTTAGGTTCAGAAGCGAGGGCGCGGGCGATCGCCACCCGCTGTTTCATCCCGCCGGACAATTCCTTCGGTAGCGACGAAGCAAACTGCGTCAATCCTACCACACTCAAATAATAGCTCGCTTGTTCGCGCCGCTTTTTCTTGGACACGCCTTGAAGTTTGAGGCCAAACTCGGCATTTTCCTGCACGTTCATCCAAGGATAAAGAGTGTAATGCTGAAATACCATACCTCGATCCGGCCCAGGCGAAACAACTTCCTTGCCGTCAATTTTCACTTCCCCTGTTGTCGGCTTGTCCAATCCCGCAATCTGCCTCAACAGAGTAGATTTGCCAGAACCGGATGCGCCTACCGCGCAGATAAATTCGCCTTGCTTGATGCTCATATTGATGTCCTTGAGGACAACTAATTTACCCTTTTTCGTTTCAAAGTTTTTGTGCAGGTTGTTGATTTGCAGAAACATAAGTTTATCCTCTGTATTGTAAGTAAAAAAATGACACCATTCTGCCTTTTAACATCTGCTTACTGTTTCTGACTTGACCATTTGCAAGAAACCCGCAGCAGATATTGAAAAAGCAAGTCAAAAGCCAGTCCGATCGCCCCAATGACAATCAGCCCCACAAAAATTTCATCGGTTCGGAGAAATCGACCTGCGACGCTGATCCGGCGACCTAAGCCTTCGGTTGCCGCCATCAATTCGGAGACGATTACCAATTGCCAAGCCGCAGCTAGGTTGATGCGGCTAGCATCAAGAATTCCCGGCAAAACGTGGGGAAAAATAACTTGAGTGAGGATTTCCCAGCGATTACCGCCCAACATATAAGTAGCTTCGATCAAGTCTTTTGAAACAAACTTGACTGTATCCATCACCATCAGCGAATTGAAGAAAAAGACACCGATAAATATTAGGGTAATTTTGGGTTCTTCGCCTATTCCCAAGTAGAGAATTAGCAGGGGAATGAAGGCTGGTGCGGGCATATATCGCATCAAGCCGAACATGGGTTCTAGCAAGGCGCGAATACTGGGAAAACTGCCCATCAGCACGCCAATTGGTATAGAAAAAACCAAGGCGAACATAAAGCCCACTCCCACCCGCCACAAACTCGCTACCGTGTCTTTCAAAAGTTCGCGAGTGTTCCACAGCCGACCAAATGCCTCTAAAACTTTGCCGGGGGAAGGCAAAAATTTGGGGTCTACGTTGGCGAAGGTTGTTACTAGCCACCACAGCAGCAGCGGCAGTGCGATCGATGTTACCGTTAACCCAATATTGAGGGGTTGTGGTATATCTTCCGCAATCCGCCAGAAAACGGTGGGATTTAGGCTTTTTTGCTTGAGGTGGGATTGGATCGATCGGGGCTCGGGATTTGGTGGCATGATTTAATTGCAGAAGGGTTTAGCGAGTAATTTGAGTAGCTTTGGGGAATTTTAAAAAGGAATATTTTTGAAATTATATTGTGTCGGCCAACTCGTAAATTCTGCCTTCTAGCTTTTACTTTCGGAATAAGCTTTGATAAAGCGATCGTCAAATAATGTGCTGATATCTGGTTTGGTTTTTGCTAAATTTACATCTATGAGAAATTTGGTCATTTCGGCGGCCGCAAACGGCAATGATGTCATGTCATTTCCCGGTTGAAAGGCTTTCAAGTTTTCCTCTATCGTAAATATCTTAGTGCCGTTTTCATATTCTTTGTATTCCTCTACGCTGACTCCGGCGCGGTTTGCTAGAATTTGGTAAGATTTGTCTTGATTTAATTTCATGTAGTCCAATGTTGCAAACCAGGAATTGACCAGGGCTTGCACTCTATCGGGGTGTTCGTCGATAAACTTTCGGGTGAATACCAAATGGTCGGAAATCGCCCCCGGAAAGTCTTTGGAACTAAACAGTTCCTTGCTGTTTTTTCGCTTTAAGGCTTGCGTGGTAAACGGCGCAAATACTGCCACCGCATCAACTTGTCCTCCGACGAAAGCCGCCGCAGCTTTGCCTGTTTCGAGCGGTACAAATTGAATGTCCTGCACTGATAAACCTGCTTTTCTCAGCCCTAACAGCAATAGAAAGTGATCGACTGTACCTTCCTCTGCAGCTACTTTTTTACCTTTCAAATCGGCAACGGAATTGATGCCTTCGGCGACAATCACTTTGTCATTTCCCGTCGAGTTGTCGTTGACTAAAACAATTACTTGCTCGGCACCGCCTGATATAGAGTTTACGGTATCGCCGAGGGTTTGGCTGTTAGCATGGATCTGTCCTGCTGTGAGGGTGCTGATCGATTCTAAGTAGCCGTCAAACCATTTTAAGTCTACAGCAACATTGTTGGCTTCAAATATCTTTTGTTCTTTGGCAATTTGCCAAGGAAACCACCCGGGCCACGCGCTGAATCCGAGGCTAACTGCATCAGCACTTACTGAAGAAGCTGCTTCGCTTTCAGTCGTGGTTTTGATATAAATTGCCGGGTTGACGCAGCCGACAGCGAAAAACAAGGTGATGAAAAATAGGGCGCAGTAGGATAAGGGCGATCGCGTTATTTTTGGGGAGCAATATCGGATATTCATAGCATATTCTGGTTGCTGGTTAGAAGTGAATATGTCGATCGAGCTTTTGCACATTCTTTGGCTTCCTTAGCTCCCGCAAACCCCTTGATATACAAGGATAAAGCCCGAGAGCTAACGAACCGAGTCTTGATGACCGATCGCGTTTCTCCCGGGCTTTTATCCCGCCGTGTAACTGGCTAGTGTTTCCCTCAAATTAATCAAATATTGGGATGACCAGTCTGCTTCTCTCGGACCAGCACTTGAACTTTCTAAGCTGACTTAGAAACTGATTCAAATCGGAACCCTAGAAGCGGTTAAATTTTTAGTTTTTTTGTCTGTATAATTCCTGTTTGCAACCCAAGGAGTTATTCGAGACTGTTGGTAACAGCAATGCACTTAGCTTTTTGTAAGGTAAGCATACTGTAGCGTGCAATCCTACTAGATTGCTACGTTTCAAACCGTAACAGCAAACTTGATGCGAAAATGTGTAAAATGTTACAAAAAACCGTTTTTATCGAATTTGTCAAATTAAAATTTTGGGAATATTAAACCGGGCGATGAGACGGGGTGATTGGAAATCGCGAAGTTTAGCTGCACACAAAGACGAAACCCGCAAGGCTAGGGTTGAAGATTTCTTGAGAAATACTTCGATCGCCCGCTAACTGGATGCGAGTACGATCGACAATGCGGTAAACTAATTTTCTATTTGTAATAACTGAGATGTTCCACCATTCTCAATAAGCCTTTTATGGGCGGGCTCTCCTGCCCACCCCACAAGAAGAAAGAAATACACTCTTTGTGAAACAGGCATCTTGCCTGTTCTTGAGAATGGTATTATTCGGTGAGTAATAACCCTCGCCAAACACAGCCTGTAAAGTCATTTCTTCAATCTAAAATCTAAAATCTAAAATCTAAAATCGACTGACGGTGCATTATGGAAAAAGTTAACTACAGTCAGAGTCTCGACATTCATTCGCTGCTCGATCGCTACCGCACCGGCTCGCTCGTGCCAGCAGATGCGATCGCCAGCGTGTACGATCGGATCGAACGCTATGCAGATCCGGCAGTATGGATTTATTTAGCACCGCAGGCGGAAACCCTCGAACGCGCCAAAGCCTTGGAAAACCTAGACCCGCAACAATTGCCGCTCTACGGAATACCTTTTGCGATCAAAGATAATCTCGATTGGGCGGGCGTTCCCACTACGGCGGGATGTCCTCCGTTTGCTAGCACTCCAGCACGATCGTCCGCAGTCGTAGAGCGCCTGTGCGCGGCAGGTGCGATCGCGATCGGCAAAACAAACATGGATCAGTTTGCCACAGGATTAGTGGGAACCCGCACGCCCTATGGAGTTTGCCGCAATCCGTTCGATCGGCGCTACATCCCGGGCGGATCGAGTTCCGGTTCCGCCGCAGCAGTCTCCGCCGGATTGGTGAGTTTTGCTCTGGGTACCGATACCGCAGGATCGGGGCGGGTTCCCGCTGCTTTTACCAACATTGTCGGGCTGAAGCCAAGTTGCGGCTCGATCAGCACTCGCGGCCTACTACCAGCGGTGCGATCGCTCGATTGCGTTTCTGTGTTCGCTCTCACCTGTGCCGATGCGGCCTCCGTGCTGCAAGTAGCCAGCGGTTTTGACGCTGAGGATGCGTTTTCTCGTCGCCCTGAAACGAAAGTTTTGCCGGATTTATCCAGCTTGCGGGTGGGAGTTCCCGCCTTGGGCGAACTCGAATTTTTCGGGAATGCAGAAGCAGAACAGCGCTACCGAGAGGCTGTCGCGCGCTTGCAATCATTGGGCTGCACGATCGCACCTATTGACTTTAAACCCTTTGCGGATGCTGCCGAACTGCTCTACGGCGGGCCTTGGGTAGCAGAAAGGTTAGCCGCGATCGGCGATTTCCTCGACGCGCACCCAGAGGATATCGATCCGATAGTCTACGAAATTATCAGCGGCGGCAAACGCTACGATGCCGTCTCTGCCTACCGCGCGTCCTATCGGTTGGCCGAGCTCCGCAAGAAGGCTGAAATTCAGTGGCAGTCAATGGATGTGTTGGCGGTTCCCACCACAGGCACGATATATACTGTCGCAGAAGTTGCAGCCGAGCCGATCGCGCCGGGCACCAATCTCGGGCGCTACACGAACTTTGCGAATTTGCTCGATTTGTGCGCGATCGCAGTTCCCAGCGGGTTTCAAAGCAGCGGATTGCCCGCAGGATTGACACTGATGGCTCCTGCGTGGCACGATTTATCGCTCTGCAGCCTGGGATCTGCTTTCCACGATCGCTTGGGGGGAACTTTGGGCGCAACCGGCCTGCCGCTGCCAACCCTCCCGGAACCAGTCATCGCAGCCAAATCTTCCTCAGAAGGACGAGTCAAAATAGCCGTAGTTGGCGCTCATTTGAGCGGTGAGCCGCTGAATTATCAACTAATCGAGGGGGGAGGCATTTTGGTTCGCGCCTGCCGTACCAGCCCGATTTACAAGCTGTACGCTTTGACGGGTACTGCTCTGGGCAAGCCGGGATTGGTGCGTCAGATAGAGGGCGGTAGCGCGATCGAGGTGGAAGTTTGGGAGTTGTCGATCTCCGCTTTCGGCGGATTTGTCGCTAAAATTCCCCCGCCGCTGGGAATTGGTACACTGGTGTTGGAGGACGGCTCCACGGTGCAGGGCTTTTTGTGCGAACCTTATGCTGTGGCGGATGCGATCGATATTTCTCATCTCGGCGGTTGGCGAGCATATAACTTCCGCTTTTAAGTTAAGTTAGAATTGCAAATTTCTACCCATCTTCAGAATCATGCCATCAGCAGCGCCATCTCAACCACTCGTAATCACAACCCCAACCCCCACCCCCCCCAACGGTACCAGTCCCGGAGGGGCAGCTGGCGGCAGGAAGGGCACAAGCGGCCCCGACTCCCTCAGTGGTAGTGGGGGCGCTGACTTGATATTTGGTTTGGGTGGCCCTGACAGCATTTTGGGCTTAGGGGGAAACGATTCCGTCTACGGCGGTGGCGGCAGCGACAGCGTTTTCGGCAGCGCGGGCGACGATACTATCTACGGCGGCAAAGGTTCTGACTCGGTAAGCGGCGGCGACGGCAATGATAGGCTGTTTGGCGACCAAGACAGCGATACTTTGTTGGGCGACGCGGGTAATGACACGCTTTTTGGGGGTAGAGGCGATGACTCGCTGTTTGGCGGCATCGGCGATGACTGTTTATCGGGCGATACAGGCCGAGATACTTTAACTGGCGGCGCCGGAAACGATACTTTTGCGATCGGGCGATCGGCAGATGGTGATGTGATTACAGACTTTACTGATGGTACGGATAGAATTCGCTTGGGTGCCGGCCTGACTTTTAGCCAACTCACCATTTCCGCTGGGGCCGGAACTTCGCCGAGTACAATTATTCAGCTTACAAGCACCAAGGAAACTCTCGCTACTTTATTCGGAGTTGCCCGCACTTCTATCAGTCAGGCGGACTTTCTTTTTTAATGGGTAATTGTTGACGGTTGACGGTTGACGGTTGACGGTTGACTGTTGACTGTTGACTGTTAACTGTTAACTGATACAAAATCCGGGTTGGCTAACCATTTTATGAGACTCGGTGCTTGAAACCGCTTTTGACCTCAAACTACACAAACGAAGTCTGCCTCCGCAGACTAAGATATAGAAAGTTATTTAAGCAGGATTTGGTATGAAAAATAACAAATAACAAATAACAAATAACAACTGACTAATGACTACTGACTACTGACTACTGACTACTGACTAATGACTAATGACTAATGACGGTTTTCTCAATCTCAACAAACCTACGGGCATGACTTCTCACGACTGCGTGGGGCGAGTGCGGCGGCTATTGAAACTCAAGCGAGTCGGACACGGAGGAACCCTCGATCCTGCTGTGACTGGCGTTTTACCGATCGCCCTGGGCAAAGCAACCAGACTGCTGCAATATCTCCAACACAACAAAGCTTACCGAGGCACGATTCGGTTTGGCTTAACTACTGCTACTGACGATTTAGAAGGAGAAATTATCCATTCTCGACCGGTGCCCGAGTTGAGTTTGGAAAAAGTGCAAGCTGCACTGCCAAATTTTCTAGGAAAAATCGAGCAATTTCCGCCGAGTTTTAGTGCGGTTCAGGTGGGAGGAAAACGCCTTTATGAGTTAGCTAGAAAAGGCGAAACAGTCGAAGTGGCGGCTAGAAATGTTGAGGTTTTTCAACTGGAAATCTTGGATTGGCGATCGGGGGATTTTCCTGAATTGGATTTGTCGATCGCCTGCGGGGCGGGTACTTACATTCGGGCGATCGCGCGGGATTTGGGCGCTGTGTTGAATGCAGGCGGTACTTTGGCTTGTTTGACTCGCACCGAAAGTAGCGGTTTCTCGATCGACCAAAGTCTCAGTTTTGAGGAATTAGAACTGCAATTGCAGGAGGATAAATTCTGCCCGATTTTGCCATCGGCGGTTTTGGGACATTTAGGCGCGATCGTCCTTTCCCCTGAATATACCAAACGCTGGTTTCAAGGACAGCGCCTCCCGATCCCCGAAACGCCGATCATCGGGCCCTATGAGGAAAGTAGCCCCAATCCCCCCCACAACCCCATACCCCAACCTCCCTATCTCTTGCAGGTTTACGATCGAGATGGTAAATTTTTAGGTATCGGTCAAGTAGCGAACTCAGAGACAAGTACCATATTATCTCCTCAAATTGTATTTTAGCTATCTTCGAGGCAACACTGAAAATAGCTACCAGACAAGATTTTGCGATTAATCTAATCCAGCGCTGAGGTAAAAATTATGAAAATATTGCTGATCGGATTAATCCGAGGCTACAAAATGGGTATTTCTCCTTACCTGCCTAACGCCTGTAGATTTCAACCCACTTGTTCGCAATACGCGATCGAAGCAATAGAAAGATTTGGGGCCGGCCGCGGCGGGTCCATGGCAGTTAAGCGGATTTTGCGCTGTCATCCTTTTCATCCTGGGGGTTACGATCCAGTACCTCCCAAAGATAGCCAGCCCAGTTAGTTATTAGTTAGAAGCAGTATTTTAGTTATTAGTTAATAGTGCACATAGGCCTTGCATCCGAGCGGGCTAAAACTCCCGAGGGGAATCGCTCCCTGAGGGGGTAAAATTCGCAGAATTAGTTGTTTTTAGTGACCCAAATTCAGTAAAATTACTGTTTTCTTGGCCAACTCAGCAGCTATAATAGTACAAACAGAGTACAGGGGATGCGAGTTAATATGTCTGCTAGCGCAATTGGATACAAAATGTTGTCTCATACTGTGGCAGTGCTGGGTCAGAAAAAAGCAACGGGGAAATTGCTGTTAGAACAAGGGGAACAAGAGTGGCAACTTTACTTTTTTCAGGGTTGTTTGGTGTATGCCACAGGAGGAGCGCACAGATCGAGGCGCTGGTATAGGGCGATCGGGGAACACTGTCGAAACTTTCAAGTGGATCTCAGAGACCTCGAGGCTGCAGAACTGTGGGAATATCAACTGCTTCAGCGAGGGCTAGCAGCCAGCGAAATGAGTCTAGAACAAGCTAAGGCGATCATCCACAGCGGCGTTTCTGAAGTGTTCTTTGCTCTAATCGGTCAATCGGGTTTGCGCCGGGAGTGGCGTCCGTCCCACAAATATTTTTCTACAATTACCTCTTCTTTGCTGCTGTCTGTGACGGAAGTAGAGAAAATGCTGTGTTCTACAGAAAAAATTTGGCAGAAGTGGAAAGAAATGGGTTTGTGGCTGGTAGATCCAGAACAAGCACCGCTTTTAAAAGCGTCGGCCCAGTTGCAGGAAAATCGATTTAGTTCTAATTCTTTGATCGCTTTGGCTAACGTATTTAACGGCGAGAATACTCTTTGGGATATTGCATTTAAGAAAAAGCAGTGCGTGACAATGGCAACTCGCGCTTTAGTTAATTACATGAAACAGGGTTTAGTAAATTTCCGAACAGTACCAGACTTGCCGTCGCCTATAGAACAGTGGCGCCTTGCCTCGGTGAGCGCTGGGCCAGGTCGCCCTTTGATTGCCTGTATCGATGACAGTCCGGCAGTATGCGAATTTTTAGATCAAACTTTATCGCCCCACGGGTATCGAGTCCTAAAAATTCAAGACCCCATGCAGGGAGTGGGCATGATCGCCAAACACAAGCCTGCTTTAATTTTTATGGAGGTCTTGATGCCGAAGACAAGCGGCTTTGATTTGTGCCATTTTTTGCGGAAGACACCCGCTTTTCGGGAAACTCCGATCGTGTTTTTGACCAGTCAAGACAGTATAATGGATCGCACTCGAGCGAAATTTACAGGTGCTACGGATTTTTTGAGCAAGCCGGCCAATGCCGAACAGGTTTTGGAAATAGCTGACAAGTATGTGAAGGTAAAAGGCGAGGGCCAGCCTACGGCAAATCGCTCCCATGATTTACTGAATTCACAACAGCTTACCTTGGCAAATTCTTGAGCCCAAATTATCCTCAAAAAGCCTCGCTTATCGCGTGCGTCAGCCTCCGGGGTACCCGATAATTATTGTCCAATAAAGACGCAACCGGATTTTACCAATACCTCTTGTAGGGGCGGGTGCATGGTTTTTCTTGATTTCAAAGCCCGGATTTCCGTAAACCAGCCCAGTGGGTATTGATTCTAATACCAGTTCAAAAAAAGAATGCAACTGTAGACCCGTGCTCCCAACCAGACGGTCATCAGTCATTCCCAATTCTCAAATCTAAAATCTCAAATTTAAAATGGTATAATCCATCAAACTTGATATTAATTATGAGCGATAGAAGCCCACAGGTAAGCGTGGTAATTCCGGCTTACAACTGCGCGGATTACGTCGGCCAAGCAGTAGAGAGCGTGCTGCACCAAACAATTGCTGACTGGGAAATTATTGTAGTAGACGACGGCTCCCGAGACCACACCAGATTAGTTTTAGAGAAATATAGCGATCGAATTCGCTACATTTACCAACAAAATCAAGGAGTTTCGATTGCCCGAAATTGCGGGATAGAACTAGCCCGAGGAGAATTCATCGCCTTTCTTGATGCAGATGACTACTTTTTGCCCGACAAAATAGCAGCACAACTTGCTGTATTTGCAGCGCGACCACATCTAGGAATAGTCCACAGCGGCTGGCGTCTAGTTAATAGTATAGGCGAACCGCTAAAAGATGTCAAGCCCTGGCAAAACGTCCCTAAATTAGACTTAGAAATGTGGCTGCGGTGGAAACCAGTATTACCGAGCGCGATGGTATTTCGCCGCCATTGGTTAGAGCGCGCCGGCGGATTTGATCCTCGATTTCCACCGGCGGAAGATACAGATTTAGTGCTGCGTTTAGCCTTAATGGGATGCGAAGCAGAGTGGCTGCAGCAAGTAACTGTTTGCTACCGCCAGCACGAACAAAGCGCCATGTACAAAGGTTTACCGCAGGCTAAATCCCTCGCCGCAGTCATGGACAATTTTTTTGCCCGCCCCGAATTACCGGATAAAATACGTTTGTTGGAAAAGCAAATCAAGTACAGTACCTTAGTTTGGATTGCTTGGTATTTGCACCGCACCGGTCATTGTGTTGAGATGGTAGAGTTTTTGCAGCGTTCTTGGAATTATACCCCTTATATGCCTGTGGAAACACTAATTAATTGGGTAGAATGTTTCGCCGAATTTTCGCAGGATGCAGGAAATGAATTGGATGTAGATTTGTTAGCTCAATCTCCCGAGTGGCAGCAGTTAATGCAGTGGACAATTCTCGGTACACCAGCTTGATTGTGTTGATAGTCGATTAAGCTTTTACAGGACTTAATAAGTTGTGAGCGACGACTGAAGTTCTCACTACAAACCAGCTTTTAACGAGTGGGAGTATCCGGAGTTATCCGCCAGGGGCGACGGGCGGGAATTACCAAAAGCGCTCTTGTCACGAAGGAAGAGAAGAGAAAAAGCCCTAGGTTTTTTGGGCAACGTGAAAAGCTGAAACATAGGAAGCTTGGAGGCTATTTCCGCAGTTTTTTTCTAGGACTTCCCGCAAATTCCCCAACAAATAATTTCTATTTTCATCATCTAGCGCTATGTAGACTGAGTAAGTTTTCAAAAGAGTCAGATAATCTTCTATGCTGTAGGTAATTTCACACACTAACTGTTCGTAAATCAAATCCTTGAACAGCCGCGAGTCAATAACATCTTGTCCGAGTTCTTTGATACTTTCTTCTTGATTTCCTCTTTCTTTGGCATGATATTCTGCTAGAGAAGGAGCTTTAATTTGATAAACCTCATCCAAAACTCGGTAAACTTCATCCGGCAGCAAAACTCCCGCATTCCACAGCAAAATCAAAGAACCTTTACTTTTTAATGCAGCCGCCGTTTTTTGATACCGAATCTCCGGCGACACCCAGTGAAAAGAAGTCGCCGCCAGCACAGCATTGAATTTCTCAGCCTCTAATGGCCACTCTTCAAATGTGAGATTTTGAATCTCTACAGATGGATAAGCCGCACAATTTTGTCGTGCTAGCTGACAAGCTTCTTGGCTGGGTTCGAGACAAAGCATTGAAAAGCCGAATTCAGCAAACGGAACAGTTGCAATTCCGGGGCCACATCCGATTTCAAGAATGTTTGCACCCGCAGGAAGTTCAGCTAATTCGACAACGCGATTAATTAGTTGTTGAGGATAGCGCGGTCTTGTTTTGTTGTAAGCATCTGCGATTTCGCTGTACCAGTTTTTTCGCTGTTCGGAACTGTAGGTAGCGATATATTCGCTATACCAATCTTGGGGTTTTTCTAATTCTTTTACCATTTTTAAAATTTTATATATTTGCTGTTGCAATTACCAGATGCTGCGATTGCTTTGATAAGAGAGCGCTACGCTAACGCTCAAGAGTGAGCAATGACAACGTATATATAGGGCTTGCTGAATAAGCCTAAAACCCTTACCTCAAAAGACTTTGACTCGCGTTCGGCGTTGACAATGTGTAAGACTATGAGCTAAAATTAGTCAAAAGCCATGCACAGCAGCACTTTCGTTCATGTACCGAAAAG
>NZ_JANMZH010000921.1:0-3763 GCF_031383065.1 Microcoleus sp. OTE_8_concoct_300
GCAGGAATTAGTCATAAATATTGCCAATCTATTCACAAAAAAGGTGGCTATTCCTATGGATTTTGATTCAAGGCGACTGAAGTCGCAGCCGCTTTCCTCCCCATGTCTAAAGCCAGGGGCTTCTCGCTCGTTTTCTGGTGAGAAACGGAAGTGTGCATATAGAGTGTGGGCCTAACACAATCAGCAGCGCTAAAGAACAAGTCGAAAATATTAAGTATTCTCAAGCATTTTTTATTACAGGCACACAGTTGCTTGTCAAAAATCAAAATAGAAACGTCAACTTGTCAAATACAAGTATTGGCGTCCTTCAAGGCTCGGCTAATTTAGCAGCAGTTGCCAGAGTATATCCTCGTGCTGAAATAGTACAGTTTCCCGAAAGATATTTAGGCATAACAGCAGTGTCGAACGGTAAAATTACTGCATTTGCGGGCGATACGGTTCTTTTGGTAGGAGAAGCCGTCAGACAAGGATTGTCTGTAGATAATTTTGCTTTATTGCCCAGTCAACCTCTTTCCTGTGACGTATATGGGATGATACTTCCCGCCAACGATTCTCAGTGGCAAAATTCTGTTAATTCTTTCATTAATAGCAGTGAAGGAAAACAGGCTTGGGGTACTTGGTTTGGAGGATTAGTGCCTTATCTAAAAGCAACTATTGATTATTGCAGTAGATAATCCTAGTTTTTTTTAAATCAAGAGGATAGACCAATGACTAGAAAGTTGTGGAATGATATTTTATTAACAATCTTTTGTATCATAGGAGCAGTCGTTCTATTATTTTTAGCACGAGGTTTAGTATTTTTCATCCTTAGACCTTTGACGCTGTGGACAGAGGTAGTATTCTCTCAGCTCACAAGTGGCAATCTGCTGGAAATCCAAATTACTGGTATAGAATGGTTAGATATTATTTTACGTGTGCTCATTGTAATCCCTGTAATTATTATTGTAGGTCTATGGCAAGTTTTGGCAAACGCTGACGATCCAGAAATTAGGAAAATAAAAGGTATTCCCGGAACAATTGTTTGGAATATTATCTGGGGTGCTTTTATTAGTATAGGCTATGGAATACAGTCTTGGGTATATAGATTTGGCTACCTTCCTGCTGTTATTATAATAGTTCCTACAACCTTATTTTTATGCTTTTTTAATACCATCCTTGACTATCAAAACCTCGTCTCACTCGTTATCTATAGAGTGAGTGATAGCCCCTACATGGATATATTCACAGATAGAGCCGTTAAATATATCAATAACAAAATTTATATTACTGAATTTGTCAAGTGGACGACTCAAGATGCTGTTGCTATCAATAACTTTTTTGACTACTGGTTTTATACTCTCAGAGCATCTATACTAGGTTTTAGATTTGAAGGAATTTGGCAGTGGCTAGTAGCTTTCCCTATTAACGTAATTGCTAGTATTTGGTACTTTTGCTTAGGATATCTTCACATATTAGCAGGTATAAATACAGAAAGAATTGAGCTTGATGAGGAACTAAAATTAATAATTTATCCTCGAAATCATAAGATTCCTAGGGGTAGCATAGAGGTCGTACTCTTCTCTTTATGCTTGTCTTTAATGTTATTTTTACCTTTTCAAAATGAAATCAAACAATGTATTGGTTGGCAAGCAGGTTTCTGCCCTCTGACAAGTGAGATTACATACGATGGTGGTGGTAGATATAAGGGTGATACTTTAAATGGTAAACCGCATGGTAAAGGAGTATTTATTAGTGCTAAGGGCGATCGCTACGAAGGGGAGATCAAGAACGGGCAATACGAAGGTAAAGGCCTGTACACTGATGTGAAGGGTCATCGGTATGAAGGGGAGTTCAAGAACGGGCAATACAAAGGTAAAGGTGTGTTTACTTATGCAAATGGCGAGCGGTATGAAGGGGAATGGAGTAATGATAAAAGAAATGGTCAAGGCGTGTTAAGTTATGCGAATGGCGATCGCCTAGAAGGAGAGTGGAAAGATGATAGTTACGTCAAGGGTGTGTATATTTACAAAAATGGCGATCGCTATGAAGGTGAGTGGAGTAATGAAAAGCGCAATGGTAAAGGGACTTTGACCTATGCAGATGGAAAGCGTTACGTAGGCGATTTTCGGGACGGCGAAATCAATGGTAGAGGGAATATGACTTACCCTAAAAACAATCAGACACAAAGTTATGACGGTGAGTGGAAAAATGGCAACTATAACGGTGTAGGTACTATTATTTGGTCTGATGGCGATCGCTATTCCGGGAATTGGCTTGATGGAAAATTTTATGGCTATGGAATATACACATGGGCTAATGGCAATCGCTTTGAAGGGCAGTGGCAGAATAACAAGGCCAACGGTTTAGGAATAATGATATATTCTGATGGGACTCGTAAATCAGGAACTTGGAAAAATGGTGAGTTAATTACACCTAGCTTTTCATTAACTCCATGACTGTAAAGCACAGAGTTGAAGCTCGATCGCCCGCCGCTGACAAGTAGTCTCAAGTCTCCAAGTATTAGAAGAATTAGAAAGTATGATCGCGCCCTAAAAATACCAATAAATTAGAAAAAAGGTCGCTCGCCATTTTCTCCTCCAGCACACAAACAGAATTTTACAATAGCATTCAACAAGCAATTTGAAGCGTCCTGGGTTCAGGGATAGATTCACCTTCTGCTTCCCAAGCTTCTAAATACATTTCAATCACTTCTTCGCCGTTATCAATTGCTTCAGAGCGAGTTTGACCGTGAGTGCAAGGCATCACCACGCGATCGGCAAACTCTGGAATCGTGACCAGGAAAAGTCGATCGACCTCCGACCATTGAACAATCATACTGTATTGACTCATAAATCCTCGCCCTTCCTGAGAAATAATTATTATGTTAAAATTAGGCTTACGCACTATAGCGGTTCTCAAAAAAGTGAGGTATGCCCTATGCCCTATGCCCTATGCCCTATGCCCTATGCCCTATGCCCAGTTCTCATCTTTCTGAGAAATGCTATATATCCAGGGCTAAGGGCAACCGGGTGTGGGATTCCCTAGTCCGGAAAATGATATTATAACATTGGAGGTTTTTCCATGATTCAATTGATATCTAAGTTAATAACTTTCGATGAATTTCTGGAATGGAAACCAGAAAACGAACGCTATGAACTACACAACGGAGTCATTTTTGAAAGGCAAACCACAGGACAACATGAAGAAGTTGTTGATTTCTTGCAGACAGAACTAATATTAGAAACTCGGAGACTGCAACTTCCCTATCGCTTCCCCAAGAATGCCCTTGTTAAAACTCCAAATCAAGAAACGGGTTATTTACCTGATATTTTAGTAGTCAACCGTGATGCTTTAGCCCTAGAACCTTTATGGGCAAAATCCTCCACAATTACTCAAGGATCGTCCATTACTCTCGCGATTGAAGTGGTCAGCACAAATTGGCGCGATGATTATGCACATAAAATGATAGACTATGAAGCATTAGGTATTCCTGAATACTGGATTGTCGATTATTTTGGTTTGGGAGGTAGGCGTTATATTGGTTCTCCTAAACAGCCTACTTTATCTGTTTGTCAATTAGTAGATTGTGAGTATCAGGTTAGGCTATTTCGGGGAGATTCAAGGGTTGAATCGGTGGTATTTCCTGAGTTAAATTTGACAGCAGAGCAAATTTTTAATGGTGCGTAAGTCTGGAGGGTGTCAATCTATAGCCTTTCTCAGAAAGATGAGAACTGGGCATAGGGCATAGGGCATAGGGCATAGGGCATAGGGCATAGGGCATACC
>NZ_JANMZH010000948.1:0-6959 GCF_031383065.1 Microcoleus sp. OTE_8_concoct_300
AAATTTTATGGCGGTTTATTAAGTATGAATGGATTGAGATATCTGCTTACAAGAGTTGGGGAACTTTTGTTACCTCTGTGGAAAAAATCCTGAAAGAATTTGGAGAAAACTATGTAATTAATTTTGTCTAGCTACTTACCACAAGACCCAAATCAATAATATGTTACCCTCATTCTATCACGACCTACTCGAAAAATATCTAACCCCAGCACAATTACTTACCCTTCAGATGTTCGCGCGTGTTGTTACAGACTCAAAAAGAAGTCAGGATAGAACGATTAGCTGCCACCCTTCAATTGCCGATATTGCTTCGTAGCCGTCGCCGCCACATACAACGATTTTTACAGATTAAAACACGAGCGCATACTTATAGTATGGTTTCCGATTGTCTTGCGAGGTAATAGCCCGTCAGTTCAAAGCCGGGAGTCAATTAGTCATTGCATTAGATAGAACCCAAGGTCAAGAGTATAATGTGTTAAGGGTAAGCGCGATCGTTCAAAAAACGGCTTTTCCCATATTCTGGACGCTGCTAGATAAACATGGGGCTTCTAAGAAGGTCGAACAACAACAAGTATTGCGTCCAGTAATTTGCTTGTTAAAAAGATATAAATTAGTAATTATTGGCGACGCTTGAATTTCACAGTATATAGCTGGCACAAAGGTTACACCACCAGCGTTTGACTTTTATTCTCCGTCAAAAAAGCAGTAATACTTTCCGAGAAAAAAGACAGCCATTTCAATCCCTAAGCAGCATTCCGGTTCAACCAGGAATTCATCTATTTTATCCGAGAGTAGGATTAACTCAAAAGAAAGGGTTTTCTAGGTTTAACCGGCGTTGCATCCGATCAACGCAAATATCGAGGCAAACAAGAAGACGAGCCTTGGTATCTATTAACTAATCTCCCCGATTTGAAAAGTGATCTCGAAGTTTACGGTCAACGTTACGGAATCGAAGCAATGTTTAAAGATTGTAAAAGAGGAGGATATAATCTGGAGGGTTGTCAAGCATCACCTGACAAATTAATTTCTTTGGTTATTTTAATAGCTTTGGCGATGACTTCGGCATGGTTAAAAGGGAAAAGAGATCAGCTTCAAAGACAAGAAAAAAATATATAGCGGTTCTCAAAAAAGTGAGGTATACCCTATGCCCACGGAGGCCTATGCCCTATGCCCTATGCCCATGAGTACCTCATCTTTCGCTCGAAAGGCTATATGTCCTCCTCAAGAAAAAGGTAGAAATAGAAGAAGACATAGCAAGTTTTGGATTGGTTTGTATGGCGAAAATTGGTTAATTGCCAATGACTGCTGTTGGGAGTGGATAGCATCTATGATGAGTTTAGTTCGCAATAAGCACTCATTTTACCGGATGGGGCTAAGAGCTAGAAAGCTGATAGAGCAACCGCTTTAGCCTCGTTTTTAGCCTCAGTGTCGCCCCCTCAACTAGAGACAACGTTTTTTGTAGTGTTAGAAGCAACTTAATCATTTGAAAACCCAGCCAGTCTTTATACGGAATTTTACATCTATTCGTATTGATAAACAAGAAGTCACTGCTCTCCATGCCAAACAACAGGTATGAAAAGGGGATCCAGATAAAACCCAATCTTTTTAACCTGTTGGTAATTTTGTTAACTTCCTCAGTGCTAATAGAACCTGGCATAAAATCGTGAAACTCTATACTGAGCTGCTTAATATTGCAGAGCGTGGTATCCGTAGTTGAGTTAAAAACGGCTTCTTCAGCACCTTCAATATCTATCTTCAACAAATCCACTAACTCGATTCTCTGATTGTTCAGAAAAGTTTCTAAAGTGATACCATCCACTGATATCTCTCCCTGAAGGCCGTAGGAACTAGCAACTTCCTGACTAATACTGTTACATTCTATATTATCTGAAATATATAATTTTAAGGGTTCATTTCGGTCTGATATAGCATAATTAAAGTTTTTAATTAAGCCATTCTCTGGGAGTTTAGAATACAGAGAAGGAGCTGCTTCTATGGCGTAACAGCTACACTTGAATTCGCGAGTTATCGCTTCGCTAAATTGACCGCGATTGGCGCCTAAATCGATAACTAAAGAGTCAGAGTCGAGGATTTTAGAATAAATACTATGAGTTTGGAGATAGCTCAATCCTGAATGCTTTTGCCAGAAATCGATAGCTTTCACTAATAAATTATTAAGTAGCATGAGTGGCGGAATAAATTATGGTGAATAGTAACATTTTAAACCATGTGTGCCGACTTACTGAGGAAAATTAATTAATTGTAACAATACTTTGGTACGATATAGTCTGGCAGCTAAAACCCACAACTTCAAATCGACATGAGCCAGCATTCAGACCGCATTGCCCCTCACGGCGGCATCCTGGTCAACCGCATTGCCACACTAGACCAAAGACAAGAATTTTTCGACAAAGCAGAGTCCCTGCCGCGAGTCCAGCTTTCGGATCGATCGATCTCCGACCTGCAAATGATCGCCATCGGCGCCCTGAGTCCCCTCAAAGGGTTCATGAACGAAGCTGATTATCGATCGGTCGTCAAACAAATGCGCCTCTGGAACGGTCTTCCTTGGTCGGTTCCCATCACCCTCTCGGTAACAGAAGCAGTCGCCGACACCCTGAAAGAAGGCACTTTAGTGCGCCTCGACACCCCGGCGGGCGAGTTTGCCGGAATCTTGGAACTTGCAGAAAAATACCGCTACAGCAAAGAAGAAGAAGCCCTCAACGTCTACCGCACAGACGACCTTAAACACCCGGGCGTCCAAGTAGTAGACAAATCCGGGCCCGTTAACCTCGCAGGCGACGTTTGGCTGCTGGAACGCGAACTAGATGTCCGGTTTCCCCAATACCAAATTGACCCGGCGAAATCGAGAATACTGTTCAAAGAAAAAGGATGGAAAACCATAGTCGGTTTCCAAACCCGAAACCCCATCCACCGGGCCCACGAATACATCCAAAAATGCGCCTTAGAAACAGTAGACGGCTTGTTCCTGCACCCGCTAGTCGGGACGACGAAGGATGACGACATCCCCGCTGATGTGCGGATGCGCTGCTACGAAATTCTGCTAGAAAAATACTATCCAAAAGATCGCGTAATTTTGGCAATTAATCCGGCGGCGATGCGCTACGCCGGGCCACGAGAAGCAATTTTTCATGCTTTAATCCGCAAAAACTACGGCTGCACTCACTTTATCGTGGGGCGCGATCATGCTGGAGTTGGCGATTATTACGGCACTTACGATGCCCAACATATTTTTGATGAATTTGAGCCGGGAGAATTGGGAATTGTGCCGATGAAATTCGAGCACGCTTTCTATTGCACACTGACCGAACAGATGGCTACAACTAAAACAAGCCCAAGCACTCCTGAACAACGGGTGCATTTGTCGGGAACCAAAGTTCGGGAAATGCTGCGCGCTGGAAAATTGCCGCCGCCTCAGTTTTCTCGGCCCGAAGTCGCTGCAGAATTAGCCAAGGCAATGAATATTTTCAGTTACGAGATTTAAGTCGGTCAGCTTGGTGTTGGCGGCATTCTGAATTGTTTTGAATTTTAACTTTTGAGTTTTGTTTTTTAAAGTTTAAACTGAAAACTCAAAAGTTAAAACTGAAAAATTCTCTTAATACTAAACACTCACAAAGTAATTAAATACCCTAAAATTATTGAGGGGAATTTAACTAAAAATTCAAAACGGAAAATTTAAAGCTATTTAAAAATGGGACTCAAGCGGCGGGAATTTTTGCAGCAAGCTGGCCGGGTGCTGGGCGCCATCGGAATCAGCGACGCCCTGTGGCTGCGGTTGGGCTCGCGCTACCTCCAAGCCTTAGCGCAGCCGACAGCCCGCAAATTGGCTTTGTTGGTGGGCGTTGACAAATATCCAGACTCGCCCCTGCACGGCTGCGTCACGGATGTGGATTTGCAGCGGGAACTGCTGATATATCGGTTTGGGTTTGTGCCGTCTGACATTTTGACTTTGACTGACGCTCAAGCTACGAGGGACAATATCGAGACGGCTTTTGTGACTCACTTGAGCGAACAAGCAAAACCCGGTGATGTGGTAGTTTTTCACTTTAGCGGCTGCGGTAGCCGAGTCAGTTTGGGCGAGTCTCCGGGAATAATGCAAAACAGTTTGGTGCCGGCGGATGATGTTTTGCCGCTGTTAGCAAACCGGGCAGTGAACGATATTTTAGAGGAAACGCTGCTGCTGTTGGTTCGTGAGCTCGCGACAGAAAATGCGATCGCCATCCTCGACACCAGCTACCCCTATCCGGGTTTCCGCAAAAACGGCAACTTTCGCATTCGCTCCCGTCCCCGCCCCACCGTCGGGCAGCCGGGCCTCGCAGAATTAACGTTCGCCGAAGACCTCAGATCCCGCCCAAATCTCCGTCCGGACGCCACCGTACTTGCCGCGGGCGCGAATTCCCAACTCGCCGCCGAACAAGAGTGGAACGGATTTACCGCAGGTTTGTTTACCTACGCCCTCACCCAAACTTTGTGGTGGGCAACTCCTGCTAGCAGCTTCAGCGTCTGTTTCAGCCGCGCGGCGGGTACAGTCGAGAAAATAGCGGGGTTATCGCAGCAACCGCAAATTCGCCATCACGATTTAACAGCCGCGCCGACGGTGAATTTTTCAAATTTAATGTTGAATTCCCCGGCATCTGACGGCGCTGTGACGGCGCTGGAAGACGGAGGCAAAACTGTACATTTGTGGCTGGGCGGGTTGTCGCCAGGAGTTTTGGAGTGCTCCGGGGGTTCTGTGTTTGCTTTAGATTCCTCAGCCGGCGATCTGCTTTTGCTGCGGGGACGCACGGGCCTCTCTGCTAAAGCCCAAGTTTTAGAGAAGCCCTCACGAACAGAGGGGCAACTAACAGTCGGCCAACTGGTGAGGGAAGAAATTCGGGTATTGCCGCGAAACATCGGTTTGACAGTAGCTTTGGACTCGGGTTTGGAACGCATCGAGCGCGTGGACGCCACCAGTGCCTTTGCGACTGTGCCGCAAGTTGCGGTGGTAGGCAGCGAGCAACCCGCTGACTGTCGGTTCGGCAGAGTCCCGGAAACGACTTTAGTCGAAACAGTCTCGCCTCACGAGCCTGCTTTGTCTCAAAGGCGTTACGGTTTGTTTTCTTTGGCTCAAATGCTGATTCCCGATACTCAGGGCGACGGGGGAGAAGCAGTCAAGGTGGCGGTGCAGCGCTTGACTCCGCAGTTGAAAGCGCTGCAGGCGGGGAAGTTGCTGCGGCTGACAGTCAATGAGGGGTCTTCACGCCTCAAGGTGCGGGCGGTTCTGGCAACTCTCGCACCCCAAGCGCGGGCCCTGGCACAGCGAGAGCCGGTGCGGGCCGGCGGTGATTATCGGCTGGAACCCTTGAGCGGCGAAAGCGAGAAATCAGCCAACGCTCATATACTAAGTATGAGCAAAAGCAGTCGCAGTCTGTGTATATTGTATAACGATAGCGATCGCCCGGTTTACTTTGCGGTGTTTTGCTCGGACAGCGCGGGACGGCTGTCAGTGTTCGGCACTGAGGGCAAAGACTCTGTGGCGGGGATGTCGGGGCCGATCGCTCCTGGGGAGAATTTGACGGTGCCGGCGGCTGGGGCGATCCTCTTCGAGGGCTTCGCTAACGGGTGGGCGGTATCTGGGCCGATCGGACTTGCGGAAACTATGATTATCTTTAGTGAGAGTCCCTTCGCTCAAACTCTGGCTGCAATAGAAGCCGAAATGCAGCAAACGAGGGATGCCCTGCCAATTCGAGTGTTGTTGAATCCTTTAAATGTGGCGCGGGCGGTGCTCGAAGATTTGCACGCGGCTAGCATTCCGGGGGTGCAGAAAGTGGGGATATCGACGGATGATTTGGCTTTGGATGTGAATGTTTGGGCAACTCTGAGTTTTGTTTATCGGGTGGTTTAATTTAGGAATGGGAACTTGGGAATGTTTTCTATAACCTATAATCCGAATCTATCCGAGTACGAAATCGATATTTACTTCCAAATCAGGAAAGGCGAGCGACGCCACTTGTTGACCCCGCCAAAACTTTTGGATTAAACTGTAACCATTAGGAGTTGGCTGGCGGTAAACTTCTAAACATTGTGCCTCTATATCTACGAGCCAGACTTCTGGAATGAGCGATCGAGCGTAAATAAGAACTTTCACATCTCGATCGTAATCAACCGTGCTATCGGATACTTCTATCAACAGCAAAACTTCTGACGGTACTGGATGTGCTGTTGAATAGTAATCAGCCCGGGGTTGCAGCAATACTACATCAGGTTGGGGTTCGGTTCGCTCGCTCAACTGGATGGGGTTTTGCACATCCAGAAAAGCCCGGTTACTGGGAATTACGCTCAACAGTCCGATGAATCGTCTCACACAAGAAGCATGAGGAGTTCCAATTGCTGCGATTTGGATAAGTTCTCCTTCTATCAGTTCTACCCGATCGCCCTCGGAAAGAATACCAGCTTTGCCCATTAAATGATATTCTTCTACGGTCAACAACCTTTTGAGTAATTGCACTGCCATAACCCACCGCGCTGCTAATTATTTTTTAAATTGTAGTCGATCTGCCAAGAAAGAAGTCAATCGATTTTAGATTTTAGATTTTAGATTAAAGAATTGAAGCATTGACCCCACGGATAAATTCGGGGGCTTGTTTATCGGATACAGATTTTTTATTTCTCCGTCCTGAGTCTGCGAAGGAATGAATCCGGGGGCTTGTATCCTGGATGCTTTCGGTCATTGTAATCGGTAACTGATAATTGGTAATTGGTAACTTGTACAGCCCTTGGACTTACTCCGGCTACGCTCAGCACGAGTCGCTCAGGAACCGCGTACCCGAAGTATTGGGAATGTCAACTGTCAACTGTCAACTGTCAACTGTCAACTGTCAACTGTCAACTGTCAACTGTCAACTGTCAACTGTCAACTGTCAACTGTCAACTGTCAACTGTCAACTGTCAACTGTCAACTG
>NZ_JANMZH010000058.1:0-14316 GCF_031383065.1 Microcoleus sp. OTE_8_concoct_300
CAATATCTCATGTAGTATTGGTTCAATTGTTTCCCATTCTGAATCCGTTAGACTGCTATAATAAGGCATGGCTGCTACTGGATAATGCTTTTACGGTCACGTTACCACAAGACCGTAAAAGATGTCAAATGGGTTCTATAATGCGTAGGTAAAATGTACGCCCAAAATCCATTTTGGCATAAGCCAGTGCGCTGTACGAAATACATGATTTACTTGCGCGCCTTGTTTGGCTGCGAAAGTCGCCATGTCCAAGGCGCTCTTTCCGAAGCCAACGATTACAACTCGTTGATTATCGAATATATCAAGCGTGTGGACATCCCGTTCAGTGATGACTTTCCCCCCGAAATCTTCGATACCTGGAAATGCAGGTTTATACTTTCTTTCTGTATATTGTCCAACTGAGATAACGACGTATCCAAATAATTGTTCGTGAACGCCATCCGGGTTTTTATATCTTAATAGCCAGCCCTCTTCTGTTTCTTTTAGTTCGATAACTTCGTGATTTAACCGCACATCAAGCTTTAGATGGTTGACCGCTTGCTCCCAATAATTGAGGATTTGTTCTGCTGTGGGATGTAAATCAGGCGTGAAGGGCCACGGAAAATCTGATAAATGATATTCCCGATATTTTGCAGGTGTATGTTTGCGTATGCAACTGCCCATACTCCGCCCATCTTTTCGGATTTCTCAAAAACAACTGCTTAAAAGCCATTTTTCTGGAGAATATGGGCTGTCGTAATGCCAGATATTCCCGCGCCAATAATGGCTATTGGCATACCTTTTTTGTATTGCATATATTTGAGTCTCCTGATTGGGTAGGGTTATTAGAGTAATTCTCCTGACGGAGTGACAAAAAACAGGAAAGCTTTGCACTGAGAAGGGTTTAAATCGATCGCTCTCAAAAAGACAGAGGCGTTGTCACCCGTCAGATCCGCGACCTTAACCCCAACTGCTGATAGTAGCTTAGTTGGTTAGAGACGCTTGGAGGAGAGGAATCCTTGCAGTCTGGCTGCTATAGCGATCCTAAATCATTTGTGAATTTCTTACTCCCGGACCGAACTCGCGGGGAGGGCTGGGGTGGGGTAAAAAATTTACGACTCCTGCAAGGATTGCTATACAACCTCAGTTGAGGCTAGCTGGCACAGTCCGATCGCGCCAAGGATGTAACTAATAACTAATAACTAATAACTGCTTAATTAACCAAGCGATCGCCCCTTCAACATCAGCAACCTGCTCAACATCGGGAATCGGTGGCCGCTGCACCATCACAACCGGAAGTCCCAGTTCCCTAGCCGCAGCAATTTTCGCATAAGTAGCACCGCCTCCGCTGTTTTTGCTAACAATTGTATCAATCTGATATTCTAATAGTAGTTGGCGCTCGTCTTCCAAGGTAAAAGGCCCCCTTGCTAATAACAATTTACCGTTAGGAACAGGAGTATTTAGTGCAGGAGGATCGATCGCCCGCATCAAAAACCAAATAGCATCCAAACCCGCAAACTCCCCCAATTCTTGCCTACCAATGGTGAGAAACACCCGCTGAGACTGTCCTAATAAAGCAATTGCCGCCTCCGAGTGGCTGGCAACTTCAATCCAGCGATCGCCCTCCACCCTCTCCCAAGCTGGACGCACCAGCATCAAATATGGCACATTACACTCAGCAGCAGCAACAGCAGCATTGGCAGAAATCTGAGCCGCAAACGGATGAGTAGCATCAATTAACAAGTCGATCGGGCGATCAAGCAAAAACGCAGCCAGCCCAGCCGCCCCACCAAACCCCCCAATTCGCACCGTACCCGTTTTTGGGGTAAAAGGCTGTTGAGTGCGTCCTGCTAGCGAAGATACCACCTCTATTTCAGCGATTTGAGACGCTCTTGCCGCCAATTCAGCAGCATCCCCCGTCCCCCCCAAAATTAGCAACCGTTTTTTCACCGAATTACACCTAACTTATGGCATTTTAGATTTTAGATTTTAGATTTGTAAATGACTGATGAAATAAGGGTTTGGAGGTTGCCTACGGTCACATCCTTTTTTGAAACTGGTACTATCCAAGCAACGCCCGCAAATTCGGTTAATAATATGTTTAGTAAAGTTTAAACTGCCAACAACGATGATTCGCTCATTTTTCACATTTTTTACAGTATTAATTGTAACCGGGTTAGTTTGGTTGGGAAATATCGCGCCCGCTACCGCACAACTACAACCAACAGATATCACCGATCCACAGCAGGAATTGGGAGAACTCGTTCAAAAAGCTTTTGAAGCTACAAATGAAGGCAAATTTCCCGCGGCTGAAACTTTTTGGACTCAAATCATTGACAAATTTCCCTCACAAGCCCCCGCTTGGAGCAACAGAGGCAATTCTAGAGTCAGCCAAAACAAGCTACAAGCAGCAATTTCCGACTACGAAAGAGCGATCGAACTAGCTCCCGACGCCCCCGATCCCTACCTAAACCGCGGCACCGCCTTAGAAGGTTTAGGACGCTGGGAAGAAGCGATAGCCGATTACAATCACGTGCTAGAATTAGATCCCAAAGATCCAGCAGCCTACAACAACCGAGGCAACGCCGAAGCCGGTTTAGGAAAATGGGAACAAGCAATAGCCGACTACAGCAAAGCCTTTGAATTAGCCCCCGAATACGCCTTTGCCCGCGCCAACCACGCCCTCGCACTTTATCAAAACGGGCAAACCAAAGAAGCAATTCGCAACATGAAAAACATCGTCCGCAGATACCCCCAATTTGCCGACATGAGAGCCGCCCTTAGCGCCTGTCTGTGGGAAGCAGGAAAGCGCGGCGAAGCTGAGAGCAATTGGGTAGCAGCAGTCGGCCTCGATTCCCGCTATAAAGACCTCGATTGGGTTGCCAATACCCGACGCTGGCCGCCAGTTGCAGTCAGTGCATTAGACAAATTCTTGCACTTGCAATAATCTCAAAACGCCCAGAAAAAATTTCGAGCATCCCGATGATTGTGGGGTATTTTTCCTACAAGGGATGCTCCAAATAATTGCCAAATGTCATCGGAAGATAGCAGTAAATACTTTGTTGAAAATAAATTCAAAGTCTTCTTCCTTGTTTCTTCTTTCCTCAAGATTCATCCCTTAAATCCGTTCCATCCGTTAAATCTCGTGCACTGCTCGTTGCCAAAATGCTTTCTTCTCAAAACTCGTATTCAACTTCTCCGGCAACAATCCTATCTGTCACCAATATTCTGTACAGTTCCAGTTCTTCAACACTAACTTTTCCGTCAGCCAACATCGCTCTCTTGATGTCTTCCATTTCTTGATTAGATATCTTGCCGTCAGCAACAGCTCGCTCGATTTGGACTTGGAGCTTTTCTAGTTGCCGAGTTTCTTCCTGGGTAGGTTGTTTAGCACTCGATCGCGAAACTAACATAGTTGCTTTCTCCTAGAGATTGACCTCTACTCTGTACTAAGCCGCAACAGCAGATATTGTCAACTCAAAGATGCAAAAATTGACAAATAAATGTAACAAAACTACATTTACTTGTCAATAGGATAAGCTGCAAAATTATTTAACAAAATTACATTTGTTTGTCCATAATATCCGGTTCGCTAGGCGCACTTTACAGGCATTGTTTGTCAACAAAATAAGGTGCGGAATGCCTAGCCTACAGACTGACTGGCCTACTGAACTAATTCTCGAATCCGCGCAGCCGTCAACTCCTCGACATTCCTGAAAACCGCTGCTGCACCAGCAGTTTTCAGCGCATCAGCATAAGCATCGCAGCGCACAGCATCATCCAAAACATGAGGTGGCAAAATTCCAGCCCCCAGCCAAACCCGATTTGGTTGCACTTCCCGCGCCTTCACAACCGTGTAAATATCGGCAACAGTATCTCCCGCGTAAATCACGGGCAAATTTTTTTCTAAATCGTGCAGGTTTTCCAACTGTTCAATTGCCGCGAAAAGTCCAGCCGGATCGGGTTTTCCCGGTGCATCTTCCATCGCCACCAACACGGGGGAATTTAAACTCAGTTTCCCTGACAAAACATAAGCAGCTTCGTCCCGCATCGCCCCGCTAAAAAAGCCCCAAACAATGCCCCCAACTGTTAAATTTTCCAGATAAGCGGGACTTAACAGCAGCGGTTCGTCGCAAATGTAACCAGTCCAATTTTTCTCATCGGGCCCGCGATAGCGACTTTGGAAGAAAGCCACTAATTCGTCATAGTTGAGAGCGAGTTGGTTTCTCGATCGCCCAATCCCCTCAAAATAACGGCAAACTAACTCAAAAGATGCCTGCCAGTCATTATTCCACACTCCCTCAGACTTCAGAGAGTCGATATCGAGAGAATTTGGGCGAAAAGCACCCGCCGTGAAATGCTCCACCGCATCCGCGATCGCCCGTCGGTAGGAACCGGACACATCCCGCACCACACCGTCAATGTCGAAGACTACAATAACTCTGTTCACAACTTAACCATCCTTGTACCTAGGGCGCGTGAGAACCCAAATTTTATCTGTTCTCAGCCCCTGAGTGGCGCAAAATCCAGCCGCGCCACAAAACTTTTAATCACTGATGACTCATTATTGAACAGAATGTGCTACGCTTAGCGATTGTAGAAATTTTTAACAAGTTCGATCGGAACCCTGGAGGTTTGCTTGTCCAAGTTCATCTTAAAAGTTCTCTGGCTAGAAGAGAATGTTGCCCTCGCCGTTGACCAAGTTGTCGGCAAAGGAACTAGCCCGCTGACATCCTATTTTTTCTGGCCTCGCAAAGATGCCTGGGAAGACCTCAAAAACGAACTCGAAGCCAAACACTGGATTGCTGACAACGATCGGGTCGAAATCCTCAACCAAGCCACAGAAGTAATTAACTACTGGCAAGAGGAAGGCAGACGGCGCCCGATGACTGAAGCTCAGTCAAAGTTCCCTCAAGTGACTTTTACCGGCAGCAACTAAGCCCAGCTTTAAGTTGCTACCCATATAAATTGCCTGTTATGGCTGACGAGGGGAAGGAGAGAGGGGAGAAGGCGAGAGGATTTGACGCTTTTTCCACCTCGCCGTGAAACATACAATTTAAATGCGCTACAGCTTATCTTGATACTAACTCCGATTTTGGAACCTACTCGGATTTTGGGCTTGGTCGATTTGAGATTTGAGATTTGAGATTTATCTAAAATAAAGCTCTAAAATCGGATTTCCTACAATTTAAAAAGACTAAGCAACCAAACCAAATAAATCTAAAATCGGCTTTTTTATACTCTTAAATTGTACAGTCAGCTCTCAACCGCCTTCCCTATGACTAATGACTAATGACTAATGACTAATGACTAATGACTAATGACTAATGACTAATGACTTCTTCGCGGAATTTATGGGCGCCGAAAGTACAATCAACCAGACCGAACAGCTACCGCTGGTAGTAAATCCCGACCTCCTCCAGCAAGCTATCCTCTACAAAATTAATACTCGCATAATCGCTCGCGGAGAATTAGCTTTCCCCTGCGTCCCGGGAATGCTAAGCCACTATCTCAAGGCGATCGAACAGCTATTTAGCACTCTCGACAGACCCCTGCCAGAAGACCGCAGAGACGAACTCAGCAAGCTTTTAGCCTCCAAGTTAGAACAAGGCTACCGCACCTCCACAGCATCGATGCTGATCCTGCAATACGAATCAGTACAGCCGCCGCAAACCGGTTTAGCTTGCAAAGTGATTGTTACTACCTCAACAGTTGGAGAACAGTACAAAAGCTGGGTAGACACCAGAGAACCTCCGCTTTTTGGCTCTCATCCAGATGCAAAATTGATGGCAACGGCTGCTAAATTGGGTACACCCGATCGAGTGCGGATTTTGGACGTGGGGGCTGGTACCGGCCGCAATACCTTGCCGTTGGCGAGATTGGGCTATTCTGTGGATGCGATCGAACTAACTCCTGCTTTTGCAGAACAATTGAAAGCTGCAGTAACAGCCGAAAGTCTTCCCGTGAGTGTTACTGAAGGCGATGTGCTCGACCCCTTAATGCGGATGAAACCTGCCCGTTACCAGCTTGCAGTTGCCGCCGAAGTCATTTCACATTTTCGAGACAGCGATCAAGTACGGCTTTTCCTCGCTAAAATGTGCGATTTCCTCTGTCCCGGAGGTTTGTTGCTGTTCAGCACGTTTTTAACTGTCGGCGACTACCAGCCTGATGCCCTCGTGCGACAAGTTGCCCAACTCTCCTGGTCTACTTTATTTACACCCCAAGAACTCGCCACCGCAATGGAAGGGTTGCCCTTAGTCCAAATATCCGACGAATTGGTGTTTGAGTACGAACGCCACCACCTGCCGGAAGGAGCCTGGCCGCCGACGCCCTGGTTTCCCAGTTGGGCCACCGGTCGAGATGTCTTCCCGATGCAAAACGCACGCCCGCCAATGGAATTGCGCTGGATTTTGTGTCGCCGAAGTTAAAAAAAAATCGGTCAATCGATTTGAGATTTGAGATTTGAGATTTTAGATTGAAGCCTTGGCCCCACGGATAAATTCGGGTAAATTCGGGGGCTTGTTTATCGGATACAGGTTTTTTATTTCTCCACGGATGAATCCGGGGGCTTGTATCCTGGATGCTTTCGGTCATTTCTAGACGGACACAGCAATCACACCCGTTGACAGGCGGTAACTGTTTCCTCATATATTTTTCTTTCAACAGCTTAAAGCCGGCTCGTTGTTAATATTGTGCAGCCTGCATAGAAAAATTTACAAAAATATATATTAAAATGTAAAGACAGCGAAGTTCGATCCCCCCTGGGTAAGAAACCCAGTGTCTGATTAGATCCAACGCTTGCAAACCTTTTATTTCTTCCGAAAAATTGGGTTGCTAAGGGCAATCGGGCTTAAATAAAATTCGATCGCCATCTCAATCGGTGCAACTAGAGTTAAGATAAATTAAACAAACCTATTCCTTCCGATAGATGACATTTTAGGGAATAGGGCAAACCAATAGATTAGCTCGCTAATCAGCGATGCTCCTGAGAAACCAATATGCTTTTAACACGTCCACTACAAACGTTTGGAGCAATCTTCGGGTACCAACCTTCTACAAATAGATCGTCGATCGAACAAAAAAGCAGTAATAATTTTTGGGAGGCAAATATTGCTCCCGCTGTAAACGACCAAATTGACGGGTATATCCAAATGGAAAGGCTAATGAGTAACGCTAAATCTGCCTGCACCAATGAAGAGATTACTGCTTGGCTGCGCGGATTGCTGACTATTGCTTGGGCAGACGGTAACTTTGACGAATACGAGCAAAAAATGATTGCGAATCTAACTGAGAATGAACTACATCCAATATCTTTTGAGGGGGATTTTGAACCGATTACCGCAGAGGAACTAGCCACTGCGTTAGGGGAAGACACCGCCAAAGGCGAGGATTTTTTGAGGACAGCAGTAATGGTAGCCTTGGCAGACGGTACATACTCGAGCAGCGAAGACGAGGTAATCTACAAGTTTTGCACAGCTTTGGGTCAGAACGTGGAGGCGATCGAAGCTTTGCGACAAACCATGGAAGACAGCAAGTGCGATCCGCAGGGGCCCACCAGCCAAATAGTCTTTGATGCGAATGTCCTCCCCGCCGTCGGAACACCGCTTTCATCTCGGCTACCTCAACCTCACCAAAAAAATGTCCTGCAACCGGTAAAAGACTGGCTCGACGGCTGGGAAATTCACGACCCCAGATTGGCACACTTTGTCTGTAAAGTTATTCCGCCGCAGTGTCCGTTTGAGCGAGATATCGTATTATTTGGTCGCAAGATTGTCCACATTCCGGCGATGTGCCAGATTAACCCGCTTTACGAACAGTTAGTGGGGATGCGCTTTCGAGCTCTCTGCTATTTGGCAGATGAATGTAAGGAAGATGTATCGTCATATTGTTAGTAGGAGAGGGTAATTGCGAGTTGCTAATTCATTCCTGGGCGCAGAACCTCTATTTGTAGAATGCGCCCACAAGCACGTTACGGCTATAATTCGCACCTTATAGCAGTATTTGCCGAAGTCCTGTAATTAGCAATTGCTAATTTGCTGTAGAGGATTGGCGAGGATTTAAAAACCTAATTTTTCCCTAAAAAAACATTTTTACAGCTATCCGCCTCATTATTATAAAAACCAGGCTTATTCAGTTTTTGTGCGTGAGTCCTGCTAATATCAAATCTGCTTTGATAATACTAATTCAACAAAACTCTTAGTACAATCTTCAATCTTATACAAATTATTAAAAGTCGCAGATTTAGGAGCCGGAAACGGCAGTGCGCTTTCCCTACAGATGCTCGCCTACAATCTCTGGCTCTGCACTACTTTTCAGAATTGGTAGAATTATATAGCAATCCTAACAGGACTTATACCAATTTAATGTGAAGTTGCACATATCTCGATCCCCCTCGCATCCCCCTTAATACGGGGGACGAAAGCTCGGAATCTTGTCCCCCCCTCCGGCGGGGGGCTAGGGAGGATCGAGATATGTGCAGCCTCATAAAAAATTGCTATTACGCACTCCGACAAAGAAACCGGGTTTTTTACCTAATCTTCGAGTACGAACGAAGTAATTTCGTAAAAAAACCCGGTTTCAGGGCCCCATGCGTAAGTCCTACCTAAATGAGTCGTAAATTTTTTACTACTTTTCAGAATTGGTAGAATTATATAGCAATCCTTGCAGGAGTCGTAAATTTTTTACCCCACCCCAACCCTCCCCGCGAGTTCGGGGAGGGAGTAAGAATTAACAAATGATTTAGGATTGCTATATTTTTGTGGTGGTAACTGTAAATCGCAAGTAAACTTGGCTGTCGTCCGCAGACCCGGACTAAAGGAATAGGGGAATACGGTACTTGTATCTGGTATAATAATAACTAATGACTATTGACTACTGACTACTGACTACTGACTATCTAAAATAATCTCCACTGCTTCACTCAAATTGTTAGCAATTAAATCGGGTTGGTGCATTTCTAGTTGGGTGCGATCGCGAATTCCGCACAAAACACCAATTACCTTGACACCGTGCGTTTTAGCTGCTATAATATCTGCCTCCGTATCCCCAACCATCCAAACGTCAGAAGCCGGTGGCAGTTCGGCGAGAGCTTTTGCCATTAGCAGGGGCTTATCTTTGACATCCCCGGTTTTGACGTAATCGTTGGGGAGGCAATAGCAGCGGTTTTCAGGGAAAAATTGCCCTAAATTACAGCGCTTGAAGGCTTCGTCTAGTTCCCTGACGCGGCGCATGGTCAGGACTGCTAAGTCTACTCCAGCGCCCTGCACCTTTTCGAGCGTTTCCAAAGCGCCGGGCACTGGTCGATCGTAAATCATGTAAGGGAGCGTGTGAACCGTTTGACGGCGTTTCTGGGCAAAATCCCGGGCTTGGGCTCGGTCCAATCCCGAGAGGATGGCGATTTGGGTTTCCGGAACCCGCGCGCGCTTCATGTCCCAAAACTCTGCTTTGGGGAGTTCGCGCACTGATTGGCCCAAACGTTGAGTCTCAGCGAGACACTGCTGGTAAACTCGGTAGTAGCGATCGGACACGTCCATGATCGGGCCATCAAAGTCCGTAATAAGTCTCAGCATTTAGCAGAATATCTTTAAGCTTTTATAGAAATTGTTCGATATTATATCATTTAAAGGTAACAGTTTCTTTACAAAAATTGACATAAATACCCAGGGGAGGTAAGGTCTATAGGAATGGTTCTAATTAAAGGAAACATTTGAATTAAGCTGTGCCGCTCCTCAACTTTAGTGGTTGTAACCCATGTCAGGGAATTTACAATTAAGATGTGCGGCACAAATAGTATAAACCGCTACGTATTGTTCATAAATCACAACCTCAATCGACTCTGAGTTTGACCAATAATTTCTTGATGGTACAAGCCCCCGGATTTATCCGTGGAATCAATCGAAAATCGAAAATCGAAAATCCTCAAGCCCCCGCATTTATCCGTGGGGTCAATCTAAAATCTAAAATCTAAAATCTAAAATCGATTGACTGCGCTTTCTCAAAAAACAAGTGGCTCAAATTAATATTTTGCCCCATTTTTAAAATAAGCCCAAAACTGCTTGGAGAATCCAAAATGTACTGTTTCCATAAATTAGCCAGCGGTAGCAGTTGGTGACATCCGCCAGTATAAAAAATCCCATGAGAAATAGCAGTCAAACAACAACTAACTTTACCTGCTAACCTTTGAGAGTGATGCTCTACAATAACGAAATACTTCCAACATTAACTGTAGAGAGCAGCCCAAGAAGTCTTAATATTCTTCTTTCTAAGCTGTTATCCTTACGCAGGAGGGAATACCTCGCAGTCGCTCGGCAACTTAAGATTAAAGAAATATCAGTGAAAGTGCAAGATTTTGCCGACATTCATGAGGAAGTAGGCGAAGGAAAAGACCTGCCGGATAGTTTTCCTGAACTAATCGGAATTGAAGGACTCCTTGAAGGCATTATTGAAGAGCGAGAGCAAGAATTTCAGCTAAAATCAATTACCAGAGTTCTCCAAGACGGAGCTTATTTGTATCAAGATTTGTACATCTTTGGTTATAAGGGACAAGCCACTGCTGACAGATTGATTATTTTATTATGCGAAGATGTGACAAATAGCATTGCAGCTCAGGAAAGCATGGTTCAGGCTGCCAACGAAAACAGTATTAAAGTCGATTACTTAGCTGCGAATAGTGATTATATTGACAAATTTATTAATTCCCTAGGCGATGTTTTGTTAGTAACAGGAACATCGGGAAACATCAAAAAAGTGAATCAAGCTGCACAGCAATTATTTGGATATACCGAATCGGAATTAATCGGCAAATCCCTATCCCTGATTACGGCTGAGGAGGAATTGTTGCGCAAAGCCAGCCAGCTACCTCCTGCACTTAAAAGCGAATATTGGCCTCAAGTAAAAGTAGTTTGCGAAACGAAAATAGGTTTAAAGCTGATTGTCGCCTTTTCATGCTCTAGTTTCGAGACAAGCATAGGAAGCCAGTATGCAGATAGCGAGCTTATACAAGATTTTGTTTATATCGGCAAAGACATTACCAAGCAACAGCGCCTAAAAAATTGTCAAGAAGCACAGTATGCTGTTACTCATATCCTGTCAGAATCAAATTCTCTAGATAGCGCAACTCCGAGAATTTTGCAAGCTATTTGCCAAAGTTTTGGGTGGGATATTGGCGAACTTTGGACGCCGGGAGAGGGGGATAAAGAAACTAGATTTTGTGTGGGAATAAAATCCGAAAAACAGCCGATTTGGTGCCTGCCGCTTTGCTGTCTGATCGAGGAAACTACTGGTTTGCGGCGGGTGGCAGTTTGGCAGGCAGCGGACGAAGTTAGCAAGTTTGCCGAAAACGGGCAGGAAATTACTTTTGCTCCGGGTGCGGGTTTGCCGGGAGCGGTTTCCAAAAGCGGTGCTGCGCAGTGGATTACTGATATTGTGGGCGATCGCAATTTCGTGCGATCGCGCTTGGCCGAGGAAGCGGGACTGCGCAGTGGATTCGGTTTCCCCATTCACGCTAGGGGCCAAGTTGTAGGAGTAATGACTTTTTTTTGCCGGGAAGAACTGCCGCCGGATGAAGATTTACTTCAGATAATAGGTGTTGTAGGTTCTCAATTAGGGGAATTTGTCAAGCGCAAATATGCGGAGCAAGAATTGCAACAAGCTGAAGCTTCAATCCGATTTTTGTACGAAGAAGAAAAACGGCAAAGTGAAGAATTAGCTCGGCAAAATTTAGCTTTAGGACAAGCCAAATTAGAATTAGAAGCAGCTAACATGGCATTGCAGCGGCTCGCTTCGGTGGACGGATTGACTCAAATTCCCAACCGCCGCTGTTTTGACAAACAATTGGAGATAGAATGGCAGTGGATGGAGCGAGAAAAAGAGTCGCTGTCTTTAATTTTGTGCGATATCGATTTTTTCAAACTTTACAACGATCGTTACGGGCATCAAGGAGGCGACGAATGTTTAAAACAAGTGGCAGAGATTTTAGCTAGCAACGCTCAGCAGCCGGGAGATTTAGCCGCCCGCTACGGCGGCGAGGAATTTGCGGTAATTTTGTCGCGAACTGATGCGAAAGGAGCAATGCGGGTAGCTGAATCCATTCGCCGCGATTTGAAAGCTGCGGCAATTCTTCACGCTGCTTCCAGGGTAAGTAAGTTTATAACTCTCAGTATCGGGATCGCTAATGCTGTGCCTGCTGCTGGTTTATCCATTGAGGGGTTAATTGGACAGGCCGATCGAGCGCTGTATCGAGCTAAACTAGAAGGGCGCGATCGTATAGTTTGCCTAGACTTGAAAAGAGAATTTCCGGGCCCGAAAGGAGTATTTTCTGATGATTGTGAGAGAAGCTAAAATCGCTGACGCACCTGCAATCGCACGGGTAAATCTAGATACTTGGCGCACAGCTTACCGAAAAATCATACCAGCCGATTACCTCGCACAGTTATCCTATGAAAAGCGAGAAAGCAATTGGCAAGAAATCCTCGTAAACGCAGAAAAAAGTAAAAATTTTGTGTACGTTGCTGAGAATGAATCGGGAAAAATTGTGGGTTTTGCTGCGGGTGGTTGCGAACGAACGGGCAAATATGTTTATCAAGGAGAATTATTTGCCATCTATATTTTGGAGGAATATCAGCGTCAAGGAATCGGACGCCAACTCGTGAGAACAGTTGCCACAAAATTGGCAGGATTAACTTTGAATTCAATGCTGGTTTGGGTACTGGGAGACAATTCAGCCTGCAGGTTTTATGAATTCTTAGGAGGTGAAAAAGTGGATGAACAACAGACAAGCAGAGCAGGAGTTGCAGTCAAAGAAATTGCCTACGGGTGGACGGATATCGCAGTGCTAATCGACAGGTCATACTGACCTAAAAATGGGAAGTTTTATCAATCATTGATCAAACTTCCCCTCTTCATTTGTTCCCGTTCAATTGCCTCAAACAAAGCTCGGAAATTCCCGGCGCCAAAACCTCCAGCTTGCAACTGTTTGCCGTTAACTAAAGTAACTCGGCGCTCAATCATCTCGAAAAAGAAAGTCGGTTCTGCAAAAATTGGCTGGGTAAAGATTTGCAGCAGCATCGCTGCGGGAGTATCTTCTTGCCAATCTGCCAAAACTTCAGAAGCTGCAATTGCTGGCCAATCTGCGGGCAAATAGTTTTGCCGCTGCTGCAATTCGGAGTAGTATGTTGGAGGAACTGGCAGAAAAGGCAAACCGCGCGATCGCAAATCGGCAACAACCCCCACAATATTATCAGTTTGCAAAGCCATGTGCTGAATTCCCGGTCCCCGATTTGAACTCAAAAACTCTTGAATTTGAGAATTAGCTGATGCCGGTTCATTAATTGGGAATTGCACCCCACCTTCAGCGTGCACCATAACTTGGCTCCGCAAAGCCGATTTCTCAGTCTGAATGTCAAAATTTTGCTGGGGTTGAAAACCTAATATTTTTTGATACCAACTAACAGCACTTGACAAATCGCCAGATTCAACATTTAACACTACGTGGTCGATTAGGGTAAACACCGGCAGCTTACCCGAAGCCGATAGCAGTGAATGGCCACCAATTCGCTCAACGAGCGTGTGGCTTAAATCTCCCCAACCAGCGATTTTTGCCCGTTTAAAATAGCCTCCTTCGTTTAGGTCTTCTTGAATCGGTTCCAGGATTTTAGCGCCTTCAGCAGCCGCTCTAGCTACCGCTAATTCGATATTTTTTACCCGAAAACCCACATCGCCAATCCCGGGAGGATGAAACTTCAACCAACTAGCAGCGGGACTAGCGGAAGTTAGGGGCGAAGATAAAACAAAACATACATTGCCGCTGCTGACAACTTCAGTGCGAGTGTGGCTGTTGGCATAACCTGCTGTTGATTGAAAGCCTAAGCGGCTGACAAACCAGTCGCGGGATATTTGAGCATTTTCAACGTAAAAGTGAATGCGATCGAACTCCATAATCAATAATTGAAAATGGAAAGTGAAAAATGGAGAATCGGCTGATTTTCAGTGGGAAACTGCAAGGGAGGAATTGAGAAATGGATATTTTTCATGTGTTTTTTGTGCGCCGGCTTAACAATAACGTAAAAATTCAACACCCTAACTCCCCCTCAAGGCAGAAATAGGTCTGCAATTAAAAGAAACCGGGTGTCTGCGATAACTTGGATTTGGCCACGAGGTCTTCATCAAGCGGTAAGGTGTGCCGAGGCGCACCCTACATAGGGCTTGCTGAATAAGCCTAAAAGCCTTATCTGAAAAGACTTTGACTCGCGATCGGCGCGGATAAAGTGTAAGACTATGAGGTAAAATCAGTCAAAAGCCATGCACAGCATCACTTTCGTTCATGTACCGAAAACTTGA
>NZ_JANMZH010000085.1:0-16281 GCF_031383065.1 Microcoleus sp. OTE_8_concoct_300
AAATTTTAAATCCGCGCTTCCCTAGTTGCTTAGCCTCAGTTCTATATTACATTATAGCGGTTCTCAATAAAATGAGGTACACACCGCTCGCAAGTGATGCTCACGGAGGCCTATGCCCTATGCCCACGGAGGCCTATGCCCTATGCCCGCGAGAGTACCTCATGTTACTGAGAAAGGCTATATAGCGATCCTAAATCATTTGTGAATTTCTTACTCCCGGACCGCGAGTTCGGGGAGGGCTGGGGTGGGGTAAAAAATTGACGACTCCTGCAAGGATTGCTATATATCTACCCAACTTTATCTCCTGTGTAGGATACCGCCAACTTGCAGGTACGGTTTAGCGTACTTAAATTTTGAATAAGTAGCTCCACCAAAAACACACAGCACCAATAAAATTGGTTTCTCAACACTAGAAAAGTTTAAAATTTAATCCTTTCATTTTTCCAACTGTAAATTTTCGACCTCGCTCGCACATAACAAGTGGTGATCTTTTTGAGCGTGCAGCAAAGATTGAGGAAATTCGTATTTAGATAGGAGGATATTTTCCAGCGCGACTTTCATCTGATTGGCGCAGATATGTGGCGGCACTTTGCCGTTTCCCGTACCCATGCCGGGAATAGCGATAGTTTCAATGATATGTTTGACTGGCGTTCCGTCTGGGACTGTGCCAAATTTTACGAGAGTTAAAATAGCCCGGGTTGCTAGATAGACATTTACTGTCTCTCTTAAAACTGTGGGAACGCGCATTATTGGGGCAGCTATTAAGTAGGGAATTTTAGCATGATCGGTGTCTACCACTTCTGCTAGTCCTACTAAGAGTTCGCCGTGATGGCGAGTCTGAATTAGTTTTTGTAGGCGTTCAAGAACCTGCCCTCCAAAAAATTCCGAAATTTCTAAATTTAAGCCGCCCTCCATGAAGCCAAAACTATTCCCCGGACTCACAATAGCATCGCATTTCACATCAAAGATTGAGCCGCGGTGTATCTTTACACTATCCATCTTGCCGCAAGTGCTTTCCCACGCTCTAACTAAGTCATCGTCTACGGCAGCCAGCACAATTTGCATAAATACTCTCTATATATTTTAATTGCGAACACCCAGAGCGATCGCCAATTTAATCATACAATACTTTACAGGAGCGCAGTAAATCTAAAATTTTTCTCAGTCTCAGGCCAATCTAAAATCGCTGTATGCTGCAAGATCCCAATCTCCGCCACCCGATCGCAATTAGTTTAGGTGCCGTTGTCGGCGCTTTGAGCCGGTATTATATCACCTTGTGGTTTGCCAATCGTTTCGGTACCGCTTTTCCCTACGGAACTTTTTTTATTAACATCACGGGTTGTTTGGCTATGGGATTTTTTATCACCCTCGCTTTTGAACGGGTGGCGACTATTCCGTCGGAAGTGCGATTAATGGTAGCAACGGGCTTTTTGGGGGCTTATACTACTTTTTCAACTTACGGTTTAGAGACGAATGTCTTGTGGCGCGATCGATCTTACAGCATCGCCGCTTTTTACTGGGCAGGCAGTGCCATACTAGGAGTAATTGCAGTTCAGTTAGGAATCATTTTAGCGCGATCGGGCAAATAGATAAAATCGGTTTGTGCAAATATAGCCTTTCGAGCGAAAGATGAGGTACTCATGGGCATAGGCCTCCGTGGGCATAGGGCATAGGCCTCCGTGGGCATAGGGCATACCTCACTTTTTTGAGAACCCCGCTATACAGCATATTCCATGTAAATTTTAATCGCGAGAAACCGGGTTTCTTGAACAGAATCAGTAATGATGCGAGAACTGTAAAGAAACCCGGTTTCTGGGTGTACTTTGTAAACCTGGAATATGCTGTAATACCAGTTTTAAAAATGCAACTGTAGGCAAACTCTCCACCCCTACAGCATCAGTCAGTCGATTTTATCTCAGGATTGTGGACAATACCTACAAAGTTTTTTGCTCTCATATCATGTCCGATCGATTAACCATAATATCCCGGTCGGGGCGGGTTTTTGAGATGGTCAATTATTGGCAGGTATTGTTGGTGAGGGGAGCCCCTACAAAAATCATCGATTAACCATAATATCCCGGTCGGGGCGGGTTTTTGAGATGGTCAATTATTGACAGGTATTGTTGGTGAGGGGAGCCCCTACAAAAATCGCGGTCCCTCGACCGGACATGATATCACACAGCCTTAACCTAATATAGGCAGAGCTTTTAACGGGGTTGCCACCCTGTCAGGTTTAGATGTGATGATGTGTACTGCATGGTGTTTTCCGGCCCAGGTGCTAAAGTCTTCAAGCTGTTTCCCTATCTTGTTTTCAGTTTACTCTTTCTCGGTTGAACTCACCTTTAATAAATAATCCTTCTGGCGCTCCGATAGCGCTGTTCTCAAAATAACAGTTAACAATTTAAACAGCGTTTGGTGCGTTTATGCTCGTACATGAGTTTGTCAGCCTTGGCCACCAATTGTTCTAAGGAAACTTCATTATTTAAATCCCCAGACTGCACACCAAGACTTATTGATATATAAGCTCGCTCGGACTGTTGATTAAAGCGCTCTATATTTTCTTGCAGCCGCATATAAAAATTAGATAAATCACCAGAAAAAGTAGGGATAAATACAGCAAATTCATCTCCTCCCAGTCGAGCCACAATATCCGCCTCACGAAAGGTTTCCTTCAATATTTGACCTGTGTCAACGATTACTCTGTCTCCCATTTCGTGTCCGAAAGTGTCATTAATATTTTTCAAACCATCTAAGTCAGCGAACAAAATAAAATAGGATGTTTGCGTGCGTCGAGCAATTTTTAGTTGTTGCTCTGCTAGTAAAAAGAAGCCCCGTCGGTTATATAATCCAGTTAATTCATCGGTCACGGATAGCTGCCTTACTTCTGCTTCTGCCCTCAGACGTTCCTGGATTTCGTGTTCTAAACGTTGATTTTGTTCGATCAGTTGTTGGCGTTGCTTTTGGATGAGTAATTGATTTTTTACTCGCATCAGCACTTCCAGCTCTTGAAAGGGTTTGGTAATATAGTCTACACCACCCATTTCAAAGGCTTGTACCTTGTTTTCGAGTCGTTCGAGCGCACTGATAAAAATAACCGGGATCTGAGCACTCGCTTCAGATGCTTTTAACTTTTGGCAGAGTTCGTACCCATTCATCTCCGGCATATTGATGTCAAGTAAAATCAGAGTCGGTGGGTCGCGATGAACACCTTGGAGTGCCATTCTGCCGTTGAGGGCTTTACGGACAATATAGCCCTGTGACTCTAGAATTTTGGCTAACAACCGCAGATTGTCCGGGTTATCGTCCACGATGAGAATATTCGTTTGGGCCGCAAGTTGGAATAGAGTTGTCATGGTCTTCTTCCTAAATCTGGGTGAGAGTTGCGATCGCTTCAAGCTGAAAGTTATCGACCAGAGATGTCATCGCCTTGATGAAATCTTGTTTCTCCTTGGGAATTTGAGCGATAAGTTGATAAAGCTTATTATCACTAAGATCGAGGGCTGCTTCATGAACTTCTGCAATCCACTTGGTTGGCATCGTTTTCAAGTCTGGAGTAAATATCTTTGGTGGCGAAGCTGATGACTGAAGCCCAACTTTTTCGGCGTAGCAGTAGCGGACACGCAATAGATGAGCTATTTTGTCGAAAAGTGTGGCTTCAGTAAACGGCTTGGCAATGTAGTCATCGCAACCGACTTCCAGGCTGGCGGTGCGATCGTCTTCAAAAGCATAAGCAGTTAGGGCAATGATGCGTGTCATTTGTCTGTTGTCCTGTGACATTTGCTCTCTCGTGTCTGCTGATGACCCAGGACTAATGACTAATGACTGTTGCGATCGAATCTGTCTCGTCGCTTCATAACCATCCATGACAGGCATTTGAATGTCCATCAAAATCAGGTCAGGGTGCCATGTTTGGCAACGAGCGATCGCCTCTGCCCCATTCTCCACCGCACACACTTCAAACCCAACTGACTCCAGCAGTGTCACCAGCAGTTGCTGATTTTCTGGAACGTCTTCTGCTACTAGAATTCGGTAGATAGGTTGCCCCGGTTCGAGTCCGATAATCCGATCGCTCGTTTCAGGTTCCTCTAAATAAAGGGACTCTGGTAGTTCCAAAACAATTTTGCACGTAAAAGTCGAGCCTTGATCCAGGGTACTTCGCACGGTGATATCGCCTCCCATCAGACGCGCAAACTGACGGCTGATAGACAATCCTAAACCTGTTCCTCGATCGTGACGACCGCGATCTGTTTGCATGAAGGCGTCAAAAATTGATTCTAAATCAGAGGGAGAAATGCCAGATCCGGTATCCTCAACTTCGAGACACAGAGTAATAGTTGATGGAATATCGGGTTGATTAGTGGCGCGATCGCGATTCGTACCGAATGGCATATCATCTGATGAAAAAGCTCGTCCGCGCAGCACTATCCTTCCTGTTGTTGTAAATTTAATCGCGTTCCCAAGCAGATTAATCAATATTTGGCGAAGTTTTGCTTGATCCCCACAAACATAACGGGGGACAGTAGCATCCCACTCGCTGCTGAGATGTAACCCTTTCTCAGGCGCTTTGAGGGTAAACATCTCGTTAATAGAACCCAGCAGTCGATGGAGATTAAAACAACTTGCACTCAGTATCAATTGCCCTGCTTCAATCCTAGACATTTGCAAAACATCATCGATCAATGTCAGCAGGTGTTCTCCACTACGGCTAATGATGCCTAAATGCTCTTGAAATTCTTCTGGGATATGGGGGCTGCGGTTCATTAGCTGGGTAAATCCCAGAATCGCGTTGAGTGGCGTTCTGAGCTCGTGGCTCATGTTCGCAAGGAACTGGCTTTTGGCACGGTTGGCTATTGCTGCCCTTTCTGCAGCTTGTTCTAGGGCAGCTTGCGAAAATTCTAACACCGCCAGCATGAGGATACTTCTCATTTCGGCGGCAGCTTCTAACTCTGCAATCTGCCACGGATAAGACATCTGGCGCACTGTCTCTTTCCACACTTCAAAGGATTTGCGGGGACACAGGTGCATTTTTCCAATTTCGTCGATCGAGACAGCATCCTGGGGATTTCCTGCCCAGTTTACGGTTTGAATTTGTTCTGGTCGGAACCAAAGGATGTGGTATGACTTTTGTTTGGCGTAGCATAGCAAGATTGAGATTGCTAAAACACCGCTAGCTCGATCTTTAAATTGCTTCGCTTGGGGATACAACTGAGACAAAGAAGCCGTTGCAAACACTCGTTCTTGGTTGTTTTGCAGCAGCCACTGCACGAGCTCGCCCACCTCCGCTTCAGATGGTGTTTGACCCACCAACGTCAGGCGGCCATCGAGCAGAATTGCTACCCCGCGAGCATGAACTAAATCTAGCAGTTGAGAGGCATTTCGGGTCAATACCTGTTCGCTCCAACTAGACTCTCGGCGGAATGCCTGGTGAATTTGATCCTGAATGGTTTTCGCCTGCGATCGGTAAACGTTCAATTGTCGCTCTTGTTCATGCACCAGTTCTATCGAGGCAAATTGTCCTAAAAATTCACAGGTTTTGCGAGTGTCGTAATCTACCAATCGCGGGCTGTAATGGTGACAGGCAATTAATCCCCAGAGGCGCCGATCGTCAATTAACGAAATTGTCAGTGTCCCAGCAACTCCCATATTCTGCAAATATTCAATGTGGTAGGGAGATACTCCCCTTAACACACAAGCACTTAGATCCTGGGGTGTATCGGTTAGGGGATGGTTGGTGGGAATTAGGCGGGCCGGGGTGTAATTGATATTAGGAATTTGGCGCACCCAGTTGCGGTAAAACAATTTGCGGGCGGGTACGGGAATATCGATCGCCGGGTAATGCAATCCCAGGTAGCTTTCTAGATAGCTTTTTTTCTCTTCGGCAATCACCACCCCATGCTCATCGGCTTCAAAGCGATAGACCATCACGCGATCGAACCCGGTCATGGCTTTGACTTCACGAGCAATGGTTTGAGCTAAATCAGAAAGACCGATCGCACTGCGAAGGTTGAGGATAAATGTTTGCAGACGATGATAGAAATCGATTGAATTATTATTTTCAATAGGGAATTGGGGTTCTAGCTCCAGAATCCACCCATCTGATATCTGATGCAGTGTGCTTTTAAATGTTTGAGTTTTGCCGGATTTTAGAGGTAGTTTTATATCGAAAAAATTATGAGAATTTAGTGTTTGTTGACTTATATTGCTGACAATATTTTGTACTTGAACCTGACCAAACAACCGTTGCAATGGCTTGCCTAGCAATTCTTCTGCAGAAATCCCAAAAAACTCTTCTACATTTTCACTTATCTGTAAAATATTTAGATTAGTTCCTTGCAGCAAGAGAACAATTCCGTGCGGCTGAATATGACCTGGAGCATACACAGATTCTTCGGTGCATTCCTCTAAACTTGTTAAATCAAAAGGAGTGATTTGGGAGAGTGTGGTAACGTTATGAGGCATTTTAGCTCAGTAATTATCAATAAACATTAAGGAGGTTTTTTGAAGAAGTACCAAAAATTAGATGGTCTTCTTGTTCACTATTCCTAATTCCCTAGTCCTCCTCAAACGTTTAAAGGCACAACAGCTTATAAATCCAATGGAGAAATTCCACTTGGGAAATTACCTTGAATTAGATTAAGAATTTTTTCAAATTGATACTGGTTGGCGAGTTCCGTCAGATGAGTACCGAATTGAGCTAGTTCTGGGGAAAGTTGAGCTACCAGTTCAACGATCGCCCGATCGTTCCCGCATAAAGCAGCATCTTCCAACTGAAGCAGCCATGCTTCTGGTAATGTCGCCCGAAGCGTTGGATCGAGGGAATCTGAAAAGGGAGAGGCAACAGAACAGATGTAAGAAGACAAAGGATTTGTCCCCCCTTCCCCGTTCTCTGTTTCCTCGGACTGATATACATACTCTAACCCCAGGTATTGGGCCATCTTGAGAAATAGGGTCTGTTCCCGGAAGGGCTTGCTGATGTAGTCGTTGCAGCCAGCAGCGAAGGCGAGGGCGCGATCGCTCTGGGAAGCCTGGGCCGTAAGTGCAATAATTATACTGTTCTGCCCGTCTTCCCTTGCCCGAATTTGCTTAGTAGCTTCGTATCCATCTAACACAGGCATCCGAATGTCCATCCAGGTTAGGTCGGGTTGCCATTCTTGCCAAATCTGCACCGCTTCCTGTCCATTGGTAGCTTCTTTTACCTCTAATCCTAATTGTGTCAGTAATCTGACCATTAGCAAGCGATTTTCTGCTCGATCGTCAACCACCAAAATGCGATGATGCGGTTGACCGGGAGCCAGCCCAATCACGAAGCGATTATTCTCTTCGGGTGTAACATTAACTCCACTGACTGGGCACACGGGAAGGGTAAAGGTGAAGGTACTCCCCTGTCCCAGAGTGCTGCTGACAGAAATTTCTCCGCCCATGAGTTCCAACAATTTGCGGCTAATGGTGAGACCTAGCCCAGTACCGCAGGTCGATCGCTTCCCAGCTTGGGCTTGCACAAACGCATCGAAGATGGTATTGAGTTCGATCGATGCAATCCCTACACCTGTGTCAGCGACTACAAACTGGAGAATCGGCCGAGTTGTGGTTAATGCCCCTGTACCGTTCGCCTTAATGCTGACGTGCAAAGTAATACTTCCCCGATGGGTAAATTTGATGGCATTACTCAGCAGATTGAGCAAAACCTGGCGCAGTTTTTGAGCATCGGCAAGAATAAATTGGGGAACTTCTGGCGCAATCTCGAAACAAAGGTCAAGTCCTTTAGAACTTGCTCGTTGCGCTAACATATTTCGGAGGGAATGCAGCAGCGCAATTAAGTCCAATCCGCTCTCTTCAACTGTGCAGTGTCCCGATTCAATTTTCGAGAGATCCAACACATCGTTAATCAAACTCAAGAGGTGATCGCCACTCCGACGAATTGTTTGCAGGTCTTCTTTTTGGTTGGGAGTTAGGGAGGGGTCATGGGCCATCACCTGAGCAAATCCCAGAATCACGTTTAGGGGAGTGCGTAATTCATGGCTCATATTGGCTAGGAAGGTACTTTTTGCGAAGTTCGCGGATTCTGCAGCTTCCATTGCGTGCTGCAGTGCCAGTTCTTTTTGTTTGCGATCGCTAATATCTTGCCCAATGCCCAAAAAATACCCGCTGGAAAGCGGCACGTGTGCCCAAGAAGTCTCTAACTCCTGTCGGCTGGCGGTCATTGTTGTCAAATCCTTCCACTTTCCGGTTGCCGATAGCATATGTTCTAAGACACTTTGGCAATAAACCGGGTCAGGATAACACTCAGCTAAGATATCTTTTTGCTGCCAATCTTCTAGGGACCAACCTAAAATTTTTTCAAATTCCGGGTTGAGCAATTCCATTTTACCCTGCTTGTTAAACAAACCAATCATTACTGGAATATGATCAACGATTGTTTGAAACATCTCTTTCTGATAGCGCAGAGCTTCCTCTGCCTGTTGTCGAGCCGTAATATCTCGCAGAAAGGTAGTAAAAATAATTTCACCGTTGATCTCGATCTTGGAAATGGAAGCCTCTGCCGGAAACTCTGTGCCATCTTTGCGCCGTCCAAAAATGGCTCCTCGCTCTGCCATTTGCCTTGCAGAGCCTCCATTCTGGGCATAGTGGCTGACGTGCTGATGGTGAGCATCCGCAAGGCGCGAGGGCATCAACATCGCCAGGGGTTTCCCTAAAACTTCCTCAGCCGCGTAACCAAAAATTCGTTCTGCTCCTTTGTTAAACAGAGTAATTTGCTCATTGCTATGGATAGAAATGATGGCATCGCTGGCCATCTCTAAAATCCCAGCAAATCGCGCTTGAGAGATTTGTAAGTCGATTTCAGCTTGTTTGCGTTCGGTGATATCCCGGCAGATACAGAAGTGCATCATCTCACCTTCTAATTCCACCCGGTTCCAGCTAATTTCCACGTCATACTCCGAACCATCCTTACGCCGATGTCGCGTCTCAAACAAAGGAACAATTTCCTCTATTGTTAACCTAAATTGTAGTTCTTCCTTCGTCCATTGAGCATCCCAATCAAAGACACTAATATTCAGGATTTCTTCCTGGGTGTAGCCTAGCATCCGCGCAAAACTGGGGCTAGCTTCGAGAACTTTTCCGAGCCGATCCATGACAACAACACCGTCCATTGAAGTGTTAAAGAAGGTTTTACTCCGCAGGAGTTCCTGTTCTAGTGCAAGTTCTGCTTTTTTGCGATCGCTAATATCTTTCATGAAGCAGTAATGCCCCAAAAATTGATGCTGTTCGTCGTAAGTTGAAATCATCACCACTTGTTTGTAAAAAACCGAACCATCTTTACGAAGCCCTTTCGTTTCAACTTCCACCCTGCCCTCTTGCACCATCAGCCCATAGGCTGCAAGCAATTTTTCCAAGTCATCGGGATCTACGGTCTTTTCCCAGGACATCCCGATCATTTCTTCTGGCTGATAGCCTGTTATGTCAGCATAAGCTTTATTCACATAGAGGTAACGCCCTTGTACATCCAGTTTGGAAATGCCGGACACCGCATTTTTCATCACCTCATTCATTTCTCTACGCTCTGCTTCTGCGTGTTTGCGATCGGTGATATCTTGTGAAAAACCAAGTAGGTACTGGGACTGATGCTGCTCGTCGTAAATGGGAATCTTCACCGTATGCAGCCAACGTTTTCCCAGACTATGACTGTCAATGACTTCTTCGAGAATATCCTCAGTCTTACCTTTCTCAAAGGCTTCTCTATCCTTTTGGTCAAAAAAGATAGCCTGTTCTGTTGGGAACAAATCATAGTCACTTTTGCCGATCGCTTGTTCGGCACAGATGCCAAATAACCGTTCGCTGGTTTTATTCCAAAACTGAAATACGCCAAATTGTTTAGGCTGTGCGTCCTTCACAAAAACCGCCACCGGTAAATTATCCAGCAGTGCTTGTAAGAAATTGCGAGTTTTTTGGATTTCCTGCTCGACTTTTTGGCGCTGGCTAATATCAATAAACGTAACTACAACTTGTTTAATTTGGCCGTTTGGCTCTAACTCCGGGTAGGCAGTAACTAATACCCAAACAACACTATCAATTACTTTTTTAATTCCTAAAACATAATTTTTGATGGAACTTCCAGTGGATAAAACCTGATTCACGGGATATTCCTCTAGGGGCATAACGCTGCCATCTTCCCGCACCAAATGCCATGGGCGATCGCTCACGGTTTTTCCCAGTATTTGATCCATTGAAAGCCCTAGTAATTTACTGGCCGTTTCATTACATAATTGGATGCTGGTATCTGTCGCATGAATCACAAAACCCGCATTTAAGTTATCGATCAATTGCCGATATCTGGCTTCGCTTACCTGTAAAGCAACTTCAGCTTGCTTGCGCTCTGTAATGTCGGTGTGAGAGCCAGCCATCCGAATTACGTTACCTGCATCATCCCAAAGTGCCTGACCGCGATCGAACATCCATTTGTAGGAACCATCTTTGCAGCGAATGCGATGTTCTGTGATATAGAAAGGAGTTTTCTTGGCAAAATGGTCTTGAATGGCTTGCATCACCCATCCCAAATCATCGGGATGTACCAGATTAGCCCATTCGTCTACAATGTTTTGGATTTCATGGTCTTCATAGCCCAAGATTTCCTTCGAGCGACTAGACAAGAAGACCTCGTTGGTTTGAACATTCCAATCCCAAATGCCGTCATTATTCCCGCGTACAGACAGTTCCCAGCGTTCTTCACTTTGACGTAGTGCTGCTTCTGCTTGTTTGCGGTCAGCAATATTCCGGGCAATCTTTGAGGCTCCAATTATATTCCCTGTTTCGTCTTTAATGGGGGAGACACTCATCGAGACATCGATTAATGTTCCATCTTTCCTCAGCCTCTTTGTATCGTAGTGTTCGATACGTTCTCCTCGCTGGATTTTGGTGAGAACTTCGTTTTCCTGATCTCGATAGTCTGCGGGAATCAGTTTTCTCGCTGATTGCCCTACTATTTCGACCGCTGTATAGCCAAAAATTGTTTCTGCTCCTACATTCCAACTTGTAACTACACCCTCTAAATCTTGGCTGATAATGGCATCTTCCGAAGATTCAACGATCGCAGCTAGTCGAGCGATCGCAATTTCTGCCTGTTGTCGCTGGTGAATTTCCCCTTGCAACTGGCGATTTGTTTTTTTGAATTGATGGACTTCGCGATAACTAACTTGTGCGAGATACACGACCAATATCAGCAGCCAAACTAAAATTAAGCTACCAATTAATACAACTATTGGCAAATCCAATTTCCCCTTTTCTAGTAAATCTAAATTTGGATAAACATCTATTTTCCACTCTGCACTATAGGCTTTCACTACAACTGTTTTATGGGGAACTTTTTTAGATAAAAGCTCTTGACCGTAGATAAAACTTGTGCCAGCATAGATAGCCACCTTGTATCCGGCTGGCACTTTTAAAATACTGTTAAATAGAGTTTTAAACTGAAAAAATCCGACAATAAACCCATCAAACCGCTCCCCTACAAATAAAGGAAGAGTTGCTAGAAATCCTTGACCCCCCTGAACGAGTGAAATATTGTTACTTAAGATAGGTTGCCGCAAATCACGAGCCACTTGCAAAGGGATTTTGCGACGCATTTCTCGATTAAAATCTAGGTTTTGCGCTGCCTCATTCCCAGCCAGTGGCACAACCGATCGCACTTTAAATGATGGATCGACTAATTCGATCGCCTGATAACCGTAGAAATCCTTTACATAAGCATCAGCATCGGCTTCCCAAAGAGCCTGTGGTTTACCCTCATTGGCTTCCCAGCGATTCGCCATTTGCCGAAGTGTCAGCACCCGAATTGATAATTCTTCGCTCAGTTGTGACTGAATCGCATTTGCTTCCTGCTGAATTAACTCCTCGATGTGAATTTGTCCGTTGATGATTAGCTGTTGCCACGTAAGTAAAACAGCAAGAGAAGCCAGCACTCCAAGCAGAAGAGGTAGCAATCTTTTAAATGGTGTTTGGCATAAGGTTCTAATCAGGTTGAGTCTAGTGATATCCATAAATTAAGCACTATCTTAATAGAGCTGTCTTCATTTTTTTGGGCGAGAGTTTTGTAATTTAATGATGCAACCGAGCAAAGTTGTGAGCGTGAAAACCAGTTAGCGCTAGGACAATCTCTCAACTTTATCATGGCTAAATAGAACTGTTAAATTCCACCGATAAAGAATGTTGTTTCTTAAGCCGTAGCTCTCTGACTAAAGTTAGAGAGGGCGATAAGCTACATCTGTTCAGATTGTAAATATCCATTGTTTGCCAACATTGGCGACAAAACCAGTAGATTTGATGCTGGCAGGACAGAGCATTTGATTCGAGCAGCAGGGGCACTGTGTCATAAAGACCTATTTTTTTACTAAGGGGTATTTCACTCTTGTTCCAATGTGCTGTAAACTGAGTTGAATCAACCATAACAAGACCCTACATAAAAAAAATAAAGTTTTGGTAAAGAATACAAAATGGTTAAGGAAAAGATACAAGTTTAAACATTTTGTAATAATCTTAAGATCGCCGAGAATTTTTTTCCCACAATAGGCACCTTTTTACGAAGCTTGTAAAGTTACATCTGTTTGTTAAAAAGTCAACACTATTCAGAGGCAACTTTTGAGGTTGATTCCTACATAAAATGGTTTTCTTCCCGTTCCTTTTGCCCTGTTCCCTGTTCCTTGATTTGATCTGAAACTCTAAATCCCAGCCCAAAACATTGGAAGTTTGAACAGAAAGCATAGCTGGATCGAGGGATTCACTATCACTGCTGGCAGGTGATCTTGTTGGAACCAGCTTTGCTGTAAATCACCCCATGAAGCTGCGTAAGTTAGTATCGCAACTGGAATTCCTTGGGTGGCTGGTGGTGTTCTTAGTTGTTTGAGAAATCGCAATCCATCTATTTCGCCGACGGAAACTTCCACAATAATGGCCTCGGGCTGAGAAAGTATTGCTTGTTGCACGCCTTCTAAAGTCGAATTAGCAACTCGCAGGTTCCAACCTGCAAAAGTGGTTAAACAAGCTTGTATTACGTCCTGCATATTGGGTTCATTGTGAATTAGTATTTTTTTTCCCAGAGCAACCACTTCTCAACTATTCATTTATTTCGATAGTCGAGATACTACCTGACAGCATTCAATGGCTTAAGGACATTCATTTACTTTCGGATTATGCGAAGAGCTTTTAGCTGCATAAGTAGGTGGTTACAAATAAACATTAGATGGGGATGACGGGTTTTGGACTTATAACTCAATACGGTTCATATCAGCCCGATCCCGCCTAAAAAAAGGGAGGACAAGAGTATTCTCTCCCGTCCCCTGGGAGGGGGATCTCCGGGCAATAAACAGTGTTAACCCAAGCGTATTGACCTATAAATCGCTTGTATCATAGATTTTTCGCGCTTACCCGCCCCCACCAGATACTATGTTTTTTTTTGCCCTTACCTGCATAGCTGAAGGCTAGATATAGCAATCCTTGCAGGAGTCGTAAATTTTTTACCCCACCCCAACCCTCCCCGAACTCGCGGTCCGGGAGTAAGAAATTCACAAATGATTTAGGATTGCTATAGCAACAGTAAGGAGTTAGTAAAGATTCTTAAAATTAACAGTTTTTGTGACAAAATTTAACAATAATCATTAAAGTCAATCAACCCATCCTCAAATCTCTGGCACTTCTTCCGTCAGGGTGAGGGGTTGGATCGGTTTGGTAATTACCCCAGCTACGGCCATCTGGGCAAATTTAGCACGATCGGCAAAACTTTCGCTGTCAGCAGAATGACGCGGATCGATCGGGTAATAGGATGGGACTGAAGGATCTCGTACACAGCAAACCCATCCATTCCCCACAGACGATCCAGAATCGCGCGGAGACTAAATATGCGATCGGGGCCCTGACTTTTGGGCGGCAAGTGCGATCGCATCGGCATCTGGGCCATGATGTTTGCAGTGATTTTTTGTTTACTTTTTGCCCCCTTGGTATTCTTCGGAAACGGGCAGGGGCGATTGCGAGGAATGACTTTATGGGGTATAGGTATGGGAGCCCAGGAATCGATTTTGAAAGCCGCCGTAGCTGGATTCGTGCCAGCAGACAAAAGAGGTTCCGCCTATGGGATATTTAACACAGCTATGGCTTATCATAGGATTTCTGGGCAGTTTGGGGAGGGGAATTTTGTACGATCGCTCAATTATTTGCCTGGTTGTATTTTCAGTTGCGATCCAACTCCCTACTCTTCCAGAATTGTTGCTGCTGAAAAAGCGATCGCCTGTCACAGAAAATGGACCGAATACTCGGCAGTCATACCATTTTCGATTTTCGATTTTTGATTTTCGATTGAGAATGACTGACTGCATCATGGTTTGGCGCTTGCCTGCCGTTGCATTATTTTACGAAACTGGTATCAATTAGCCGTTATCCGTTGTCAGTTTCCCAGAGTTTTTAACTAATGACTACTGACTGCGGACTGCGGACTAATGACTACTGACTACAGACTACAGACTAATGACTAAATTTAAACAACAAGCGAGGAGGTTTAGTTGTGGTAGTTAAAACAGCAACAGAGTGCCTCATTACCTTAGAAGGAGTTAGCAAACTTTACCAGCAGCCAAACGGTCAAAAAATATCTATTTTAGACCCAATTAATTTAGAGATACGAGCGGGCGAAATAGTAGCTTTGCTCGGCCCTTCCGGTTCAGGAAAATCAACATTAATGCGGATGATTGCCGGACTTATCCCGCCCACTGCAGGTCAAGTTATCTACCACGATCGTCCTTTAGTCGGCTTAAATCCTGGAGTGGCTATTGTATTTCAAAACTTTGCGCTTTATCCCTGGTTGACGGTACTAGAAAATGTAGAATTAGGTTTAAAAGCTAAAGGAGAATTGCCAGAACCGCGGCAACAAAAAGCCTTGCGGATGATTGACATTATCGGTTTAGACGGATTTGAAAATGCTTATCCGAAAGAACTTTCCGGCGGGATGCGGCAGCGGGTGGGATTTGCTAGAGCTTTGGCGGTAGAACCCGAATTGCTTTGCATGGATGAACCATTTTCAGCTTTAGACGTGCTGACGGCAGAAAACTTGCGGTTTGAGTTATTAGATTTGTGGCTGGAAAAGAAGATTCCTACTAAAGCGGTGTTAATCGTAACTCACGGGATTGAGGAAGCGGTAATTTTAGCTGATCGAGTTGTAGTCTTGGGCCGCAATCCGGGGCGAATTCGCGCCGAATTGACAGTGACTTTGCCGCACTACCGCGATCGTAAAACTCCGGAATTCCAAGCTATTGTAGACCAAGTTTACAAAATTCTCACCAATCCCGAATTGAGCTGCGACACAGTGAAAGCACCTGCTGAAAGTGCCGCTGCTGTGTCTCAACCTCAACCCGCTCAAAGCGCTAAATACCAATCTCTGCCGCAGGTGCGAATCGGTGCGATAGCAGGCCTGTTGGAACTCTTGGAAGACCGCAAGGAGAAAGACCTCTACCGCCTCGGTCAAGAATTAATGTTAGAGGTTGACGACATTTTGCCGATCGTGGAAGCAGCAAAATTAATGGATTTTCTGGTAATCCAAGAAGGCGACCTCCTTTTAACACCAGTTGGCATTGAGTTTATTGCCGGCGGAATTGACCAGCGAAAAAAAATTGTTCGCACCCAAATTCTCAGCAATATTCGCCTCGTACAGCAAATTTCTAGAATGCTTCAGGCAAAGCGCAATCAGCGCATTTCTGAAGAGTTGATTTTGGATATTCTCGAAACCCACTTTAGCCCCCAAGAAGCAATGCGGCAATTGAAAACTGCTATTGATTGGGGACGTTATGCAGAGTTGTACAGCTACGACGAACCAGGGGGCGAAATTTTCTTAGAATCGGAAGATAAAGCTGAGTAGTTAATTGCTATTTGTTATTTGTTATTGGTTAGTTGTTATTTGTTAGTTGTTAGTTGTTAGTTGTTATTTGTTATCTGTTATTTGTTGGTATCTTAGTCTTGTTCCCAGGCTCTGCCTGGGAATACATACCCGGAGGCTCTGCCTCCAATAACCAATAACCAATAACCAATAACCAATAACCAATAACCAATTAACCAATAATCAATAACCAATAACCAATAACCAATGCCCGATGCCTGATGCCCCATCCCCGATGCCCGATGCCCGATGCCCCATGCCCGATGCCCCATGCCCGATGCCCCATGCCCCATGCCCGATGCCCAATAACTAATTATTATGACAAGACCTCTAACACCGGCCAATAAAACTTTAGAAAGGTCAGCTTGGACTTG
>NZ_JANMZH010000098.1:0-1906 GCF_031383065.1 Microcoleus sp. OTE_8_concoct_300
GTCGAGGAAAACTGGCTAAAAGAAATGGAAGTCAAAGATGTACCAGTTCTTTTAGTCCTGACTCAGACCACATCTAAAAAGCCGGGCGAGTTTTTCAAGCAACTGGAACACATGAATTTACCAGTCAGTCAAATCATCCCCGTCATGGCTGAACCGGAAGAAATTGATGAGGATTATACAGTAAAATCTCACGGTTTAGACAAGTTGGTAGATGCAACTTTTCAACTGCTGCCGGAAGTAGCTAAAAAAGCTTTTGTAAAAGAACAAATTGCTAATATTGCGCTCAAATCCGATATGGCATTTAAGTATCTAAGTGCTTATGTTGCAGGTTCTGCAATTGTCGGTGCGACTCCTGTACCGTTTGCTGATGCGCCGATTTTGATGGCGATGCAAACGGCAATGATTGCTAATATTACAGTGATTTTTGGAATGCCGTTTGATAAGGGCTTTATTTCGGCGATGCTGTCTGCTATTAGCGGCACAGGCGGGGTTACTGCTGTTGGCAGAAGTATTGTTACTAATTTGATTAAAATGATCCCTGGTGCGGGTACTGTTGTCGGCGGTGCTATCTCCGGTGCAACGGCAGCAGCTCTCACGCTTGCCCTCGGTTTGGCTTATATTGAAGTGCTTAAAGCTTATATGAAAGCTCAAGTTAATGGGGAACAACTTTCTTTGCAGCAGTTAACCAAGATGTTTGTGGAAATGTACAAGGATTATGCTAGTTCTGGGCGTAAAACTTTGAAGGATGAGAAACCGGAGCAACCTAAACCTCCCAATCAAATTAATATTGAGTAAATTGGGCATGGGGCATGGGGCATGGGGCATGGGGCATGGGGCATGGGCCATAGGGCATAGGGCATAGGTTATTTGTTAGTTCCAATTCCCAATTCCCAATTACCAATTACCAATTCCCAATTACCCATTACCAATTGATTACTACAATATGAGTGAATTCTGCAAAAGGGAGGAAAGGGCTATGGTAATGGCTGCCGTTTTATCAGAAAATATTTCTCTAGAAGACTTTATGGCTAATCCCCCCGACGATATGGAATGGGTGGACGGGCAAATCGTGGAGAAAAATGGCATGACAGTAAAACACAGTCGCATCCAATCTAGACTAGATTATTCTTGGAGAAGTTATAAGATATCTAGCGGACAAGGAGGCGAAGTTTATACGGAGGTTCCTTGTCGTACTGACAGGCGAGTGCGCCGTCCTGATGTAGCTTATCTGACTCCTGAACTTGTTGCTCAATTTGGTGATGTTCCTACTTTGCCTCAAAGTCCGCCGTTAATTGCTGAAATAGTTTCTCCTACTGATATTGCGGAAGAGATTTTTCTTAAAGCACAAGAGTATTTAGATTCGGGTTGTCTGGAAGTTTGGATAGTTTTTCCAGAAAGTCGCTGGATAATGATAATGACTCAAACTCAAAAGTTAACCTTTAACCAGGGTTCTACCGTCAGCACTCAGTTAGTGCTGGCGGGCTTTAGTGTTGCTGTTGAGGAGTTGTTGGCTTGAAGGCAAAAATTAGTTACGTAATTACTGCTTTCTGCCAGAGTTCCCCCGCGATGCTCGTGATAATTTGTGAAAAAGTCCTTGACAAAATGCCGCTCGCTCGCCCCAGGCAATTAATAAAAATTTTTAGCAATAAAAAGTGCAGTTGTAAATTTGCACGAAATCACCAACAGCGGTAAAATTCTAATTGCTTTGTTTGCAAATCTAGCGTAAATTCCAATTGGGAATTAAAACCAATAATCAAAATATGTCCAAGACTTACACTGTTGAATTGCTCCACCAAGGCTCTACCTATACCGTAGAAGTGCCGGAAGATCAACAAATTCTGCGGGTGGCCAACGCTGCCGGCATCGATCTGCCTAACTCTTGCAATGCAGGGGTTTGTACTACTTG
>NZ_JANMZH010000119.1:0-14386 GCF_031383065.1 Microcoleus sp. OTE_8_concoct_300
AGATTGGAGCAAGAATTAAGATTGTAGGTGCACAGTGGAACGAAAAAAATGTGCCTCAAATTTTAAGACTGAGATGTGCATATTTAAATAACGACATCAAGCTCGGTATTTCTGCTTAGTTAAAAAGCGGGATGCTCCCATCGTAAAGTCGCTTCTATGAAAGCCAGCCAAATCGAGCTAGACATTGCTAGTGGTAATTTTGACCCCTCCCTCGCCAAGTACAAGCCCCAGAAACAAGAATCTATTTCTGTTTCTGAGCTTTTTGACCAATTTGTCGAATATAAACGCCGTAAAATTGAGGCTGATACTTTTGCTAAATATACTGCCTTTCAGAAACACGTTTCTGTGTTTTTCAAAAGCAAAACAACAATTTCTGTTTCTGAAAGTGTTGCTGAAAATTTTAGAGATTGTAGGACTTACGCATTGACAAAATAACCAAACAGTGAATTGATAAATATAGGTCGTCTACTTTCTAGGTATCGGACAATGAGAAAAATAACTAAACCCTCTACGGCACAATGCAATATAGACCTTTACACCTTATTTTTGTTGTCAGAACCCAAATTGGGAGGATGTAGCAGATTATCCGAGATATTGGGAGATGTTTCTCACGATTCTATCAATCGCTTTTTGTTAAGAGAAAGGTATGAGCCGAAAGACTTATTCAGCGAGATTGAGAAAATAATCAACTTGACAGGAGGGATACTAAGTGTAGACGATACAGTCATAGAAAAGATTTACAGCCACCCTAAAAATGCCGAATTGATTAGTTATTTTTGGTCAGGCAAAGCTCATAAAACTATTATTGGTTTAAATTTAATCACCCTATATTACAGCGATATTAATGGTAATTCAGTCCCAATAAATTACAGAATTTATGATAAAAAGGAGGGAAAAACAAAAAACGATTATTTTAGAGAAATGGTGAGTGAAATAATAAATTGGGGAGTCAAGCCAAAAATAGTAACAGGAGATAGTTGGTATTCAGGAGTGGAAAATTTAAAATTTCTAAAAAACCAGAAATTGGGTTTTCTCTTCGGAATTGAAAAAAACAGGACAGTATCAAATGAGCCACATAATTATTGCCAGGTAAGCACTCGGGAAATTCCTGAGTCAGGATTAATAACTCATTTAAAAGAATTTGGATTTATAAAGTTGTTTAGAAAAAGCTTTAAAAAAGAGGCGTCTAGACACTATATTTTCTATTTGCCAGAGTTAGAAAAAATCGCTGAGATTACAAGAGATGAATTTATCACAATTCATGATACTCATTGGCGAATTGAAACCTTTCATAGAGCCATCAAGCAAGTATGTGGAATTTGTCGGTTCATGGTAAGAGATACCTGTGCAATCAAGACTCATGTATTTTGTTCACTTCAAGCTTTTGTTAAATTAGAGTTGATGCGGTCTGAAAAAATAATTAGTAACTGGTATGAAGTCCAAAGGAATCTATTCACTTCAGTTATACGTGAGCATATTTTAGCAAACTTTAGTAGTGGTGGCATTGTCTAGAATACATAGATGATGTTTTTTGTCAATGCGTAAGTCCTACAATCTTAAATCAAAGTGCTCGCTAATTCAATGAGTAACAGGTAAGCGAAAAAAAAACATCCTACCTTGTAAATACTATGGTTTTGTCGCGGTGCGTGACAGTCAATAGTCCCATCGCCGCGAGTTAAAGTTTTCCCGTTTCACGCACCCTACGACTGATATCTTGCACAGAGTTCGATCGCCCTCAATCAATCAATCAATTCCGCCTCTTCAAAAATCAGTAGTAGCGATTTCCATCGCCGAACGAGCGAGGCGGTGTCAAACCCGGATTTAGTATCAATTACCTAACGGAGTATTCTGCAACTTGCACAGAGCTTTAAGGACTTGTAAAATCTGGATGGAAGGTTCACAATCCATTAAATTTAGTAATGGCATCAACTGAAAAGTAGGTGGATTTCCAGACTGGATGTAGGCGAACTGATAGCGCGCTCCATTGGTCACCAACCCCCAGACGGATGTTTGATACTCTAGACTTTTATAAGCATACGCGAGTAACTGAGGCAAGCCGGCTAATACATCGATCGAACTATTTTTGGTTTCGATTACTAAAATCCAGAAAGGTACACCTGTCGTTGTTAGTGTATTTTTGTCGATCGCCAAAAGATCGAAACGCCCTGTAATAGTTGTGTCTTCATCTTCTATAGCAATATCGGCGATGCCTTCTTCCAACAACATCTTAATTGGAGAGCGATAAAAACCTGCCAACCGCAGTAACGGGCCAACGGATACTAACTTCACTTGACCTTCAGAAACCTTGCCATCTGTCAGGTAGCTATCAAAGTCTTCACAAGTTTGTATAAGTTCCTGTTGTTCAAATTCGGTTAAAGGTTCTAGGGATAATAACGGAGTGAATGAGCCGTTGGGCAATTTCTGAAGTTTTAGCAGGCGGATAACTTCATTGAGAGTTAAATTTTTAGCATTAAAAGCAGTCATTGCCTAAGAACATTGAGATACGATAAATTATACCTCTCATTTTAGCTCCTGCAGTTTGCGATCGCCCTCAATCAATCAATTCCGCTTCTTCAAAAATCTGTCTAGTCGTCAACTCCAAACCAGGCAGCAACTCATCCACAATCGGTGTATTATCCGTATAAACTTGACTAGAACCATCGGTCAAAAAACTTTTAATTAAAATAGCCTCTGGATCGATCGCCCACACTCGCGGAACGCCCGCCGCCAAATAATCTTTCCCCTTCTCTTCAAATTCCTTCATACTTTGCTCCGGCGATATAATCTCAATCACCAGTTCAGGAATTGCGGAACAAGCTTCATTTCGCCGCCAACTTTTCGGCAGACGTTCATAAGAAATGTACGTTAAATCGGGAATAGGTACCCAATCTTTATCCTGACGTTTTAACAAAATTGCCCATTCTGGAAGCACTCGCCCCAGTCCTTTACACCATACACGAATCAGGCCACACAAAGCTCCCTGTAAACTGGAATGAAAAAATTTTGGAGACACTTTAGGAACTGCTTCACCATCTACAAACTCACAATATATATCTCCGTCGGGCAAAGCTAGAAATTCTGCTAAAGTGAGTTTGGTTCCGATGCCTACCATGACTCCCAGCCCTCTCGCTAATTAACTCAAATATCAATTATACAAAATTTCCAAACTTTTCTAGAAGTACGATCGCTCCTCAGACTCCAATACGGTTTAGTTAAGCTCGATCCCCCCTAACCCCCCTTAAAAAGGGGGGGACAAGAACTTACTCAAAGTCCCCCTTCTTAAGGGGGATTTAGGGGGATCTCCGAGGAATAAATAGTTTTAACTGAACCGTATTGCCCCTGGGCCTCTATTCCAAAAACAGAATAACAAAATCCCCGACTTCTTTAAGAAGTCGGGGATTTAACCGCGATCGCATTTTACGTTAGGCGTTTCGCCTGTGTCTATGCCAAAACAGGCACGGGCTGCGGCCAACGACCCATGACTTTACCAATCACCGCCAATTCTTCCATCAACTTATCGAACTGATCCGGTGTTAAAGATTGCGGCCCGTCAGACAAAGCTTTTTTCGGATTCGGGTGCACTTCAATCATCAGCGAATCAGTACCAGAGGCGATCGAAGCAAACGCCATCGAGGGTACAAACTGCGCCCAACCGGTGCCGTGACTCGGGTCAACCATAATCGGTAAGTGAGTCAGAGTCCGCAACACTGGTACCGCCGACAAATCTAGCGTATTGCGCGTATATTGCCTGTCATACCCGCGAATTCCGCGCTCGCACAAAATCACGTTCGGATTGCCAGCAGCCATGATATACTCAGCAGCCATCAACCATTCTTCAATGGTGGCCGAGATGCCGCGCTTCAGCAAAACAGGTTTGTCTTGAGCTCCGACTTTCTTCAACAGTGAGAAATTCTGCATATTTCTCGCCCCGACTTGAACCACGTCGGCTACTTCCACGATCGCACTTAAGTCCGCCGCATCCATAACTTCCGTGATAATTCCCAAACCGCTAGCTTCCCGGGCCGCCGCCAGCAATCCCAAAGCACTCTCGCCGTGGCCTTGGAAAGCGTAGGGAGAAGTTCTCGGTTTGTACGCGCCACCGCGCAGAAAATGAGCTCCAGCAGCTTTGACGCGCATTGCCGTTTCGATAATCATTTCTTCGTTTTCGACCGAGCAAGGGCCTGCTACGATCGCGATCGGGTGATGCAAGCCGATCATTACAGTTCCTAAAGGAGAAGCCACCGGTACTTCGCTGGCTTCTCCTTGGCGGTACTCGATAGAAGCGCGTTTGTAGGGTTTTTCCACGCGCAGCACTTCCTCAATCCAGGTGCTCATTTCGCGCAGTTGCATAGGTTCGAGTTCGGCGGTTTCGCCTACCAAACCCATAACAACTTTGTAACGGCCGACGATTTTTTCTGGTGTCAAACCCCAGTTAGTGCGGAGCTCTTCGTCTAGTCGATCGATCTCGGCTTCTGGAGTGCCGGCTTTCATTACTATAATCATCAGAAAAATGGGTAGAAACCCCGTCTTTTTAGGACGGCTTTACAGTTTTAGCGCTACTGCCTTGGGGTTGCTGGACTTGGTGTACTTTTGTAATCTACTTTCCACGGGACAGTTACCGTCTCAAGTTTGACAACCCTGTACACATAGCGTTTTGCACGGGTTGTGCCTCCCTTACGGGGTAATGTTAGCTTCGACCTGTTACAAGAGCTTTTTAGGCTTGCAACACTGTTCCAGTGACCTTAGAACTGTTTAATCACAAGCGACAGAGCGGGGGACTAGCTACGCATCCGCCCGGTGTCGTAACTCAAATAACGTTTACCCAACGATCGCGTTGCGGTGGTCTGGTCAGGATGGCTTGCTAGATTTCTCTTACAAGCCTCATGCCTTGATAGCTGAGGTTCCTGACTACAATAATCATATTTTTTCCTTTTTTTTGCTAGATTTGTTGCGCTAACACACGCATTATGCCACGGATGGAATCAGAAAAATAGATATAAGGGCGATCGACTTGTTTGCAGTAAGGACTTTTTTGACTCAGCGCGGGGCGGTTCAGAAACCGGGTTTCTGCGTAAAATCTCGTGAAGATGCGTCAATTCCCAGAGAAACCCGGTTTCTTAGACTCAGCGCGCTAACTTTTTGACTTGGCGGCGCGCCACGCTTCTCGCATCCGGCCAAAATTGGTATTAAATTCTTCCCACCCCAGAGTGCTTCCTGAAACTTCTTCATCCCAGGAAGCCGAGAGGACTCCGTAGCTCAATCCCAGAACGCCCAGACCAAAACAGCCCATGCTTACCAGCAATACTGCTGTGTTAGGCAGATCGAACAAGCCCTTGCTGACTATCAAATAGCTTACAAAAAATGTGGAAATTCCCAGGATTGTCGGTATGCCGCAGAATACCGCTATGCGGGATATCATGCGTTGGCTGACTACTTCTGGGATAGATTGCGACTGTTTTCCGGTTTTGTTAGCTTTCGGCTGCTTGTCGGCAGAATCCGACTCTAAGGCTAAGCTTGCTTGGGGTTCTGGGGGGTTTTTAGGCGTTTTTTTACGATTTGTTGCCGGTTCAAAGGGCAAGCGCTTGCGGGGTGGTTCGGAGGACATATTTTATCTTTAACCTGAAATCTCGAACATTTTTCAATAAGTCTTGGTGTTTGTCCAAGATTAAAGAATATTGTCGCAAATTTTGGCTTTGGTGTTTAGCCGCGAATGCCTAGACGGGCAATCAATGCTTTGTAGCGATCGACATTTTCCCTTTGGAGGTATGCTAGCAGGCGCTTGCGGCGGCTGATCATCATCATCAAACCGCGCCGGGAGGCGAAGTCTTTTTGGTTGATTTTCAGGTGGGCGCTGAGTTTTGTGATGCGATCGGTCAGCATCGCGACTTGGACATCTGCTGAACCGGTATCGGTTTCATGGGTTTGGAAGTCGCCCATGATTTCTTGTTTGCGCTGTTGTGTAAGAGCCATGAATTGATTTTAGTTTTTTTTGTACGATTGTCACAATCTCCTATGTTATCACACCGTTCGCATAACAACGAGAAAAAAATTGCCACGGATGGGTTTGTTTTTTGAGCAGAATAGACTTGAATTGCAAACATACTTAGGACGGGCGGCTAGATGTTGTAGGCGATTATCGGCTCAAATAGGCGATCGCCTCACGTATCCAATCATCCGCATCACCTTTGGCGGACAAAGTGCTGTCTTGACTGAGGGTTTGCAGCGCTTGCAAGACTTCCGCCCCAGTGTATCCCATCGCCAGCAGGATCATCTCGACTTCTTCTTGAATAGCTGGGGGGACTCCGGCGGCGACTGAAGTTGTCAAACCTGCTTGCTGTCGCCATTCCGAGAGTTTGCTTTTGAGTTCCAGGGCGAGACGTTCTGCGGTTTTTGTACCCACGCCCGGGGTTTTGGCGAGGATGCGGGTGTTACCGCCGACGATCGCCTGGACTAAATCTTGCAATCCTAAAGTATCGAGAAGTGCGATCGCCAGTTGAGCTCCCACACCGCTAACACTCGTCAACTGCCGAAACAAATCGCGTTCTGCCGCGCTGCCAAAACCGTACAATACAATTTGGTCTTCCTTAACTTGCTGGTGCGTAAAAATTTGGGCGACTTCGCCGGATGCTGGCAATTGACCGGTCACACGGGGCAAAATTTGGATTTCATAGCCGATTTGATTGACTTCGAGAGTCAGGATGACGCGGTTGCTGCCTTTGGCGATATCGGCTACTGTGCCTTTGAGATAGCTAATCATAGAGTTAATAATACACCGCTATTCGTTTTCATCAAACTCGGCTATGATGCTGCGGATGGAGTTGAGGCTGATATCTGCGCGATTCCCTACCCTGCGGGAAGATAGCTTCGCTTCACGGATTTTGAGTAAATGGTTAACAAAAGTACGATCGACGGTGATTCTATTTGATAAATCATATCAAATCTGTTAGCATCGGAATTATTGATATCTCTCTTCTCTTTATCTGCGTGAATCCGCGTTCATCCATTGTCATCTGCGGTTGCAAAATTCTCTTTCTTTAACCGCAGATGATAGCCGATAAACACAGATTCACGCAGATGAATTAGATAACTTCCGGTTCCCACATCGGTGATTGTTGACTATTGACTGGATTTTACTATTGGGATGCTACCGGAATTGATATCATGCGATCATCTAAAATCTAAAATCGATCGATTCTCTCCTACAGTTCAGAGATTGGTCGGGTTTGTCCGGCTTTGGCTTGCTGCAACGCTCTTCTGAGACTGGCTTTTACTTCTTCAACGGTCGTATCGTCGGGGTCGTCTTCAGCTTCATCTGTAGGTTCGGGAAGAAGGACGATAATTCGCACGGGGCCCGGAGTGTCTAGTGTTAAAGGTCGATCTAGAATTAATTGACCTTTTTCGTCGAGCGTTCCTGTGACTTCAAAGGCTTTCATGTGTTTTACCTGAATTTTTTTGAGTTAATACTATCATTATATAAGGCAGCCCGATCAATTTTGTTGTCAATTCAAAATAAGATGCTGTTTAACTAAAGACAAATCCGCCTTGCCAAAATTTACTACCAAAGCCACATTGAAATTTTCCAAGGATTTTATAAACCAAATAATTTCATCAGAAGGCTTACCTTCATAGTGATTAAACAAAATAGAAAATCGCTTTTCCAACTCAGGTTTAACCTTGCCCGAAAGCAGTACAAGTTTCAGCAGTAAACCCATTGTCCGGCTGGGGCCGAGGTTGTACACCAAGTCGTAAAAAACGTAGTGGCTGGGATGTTGAGAATTTTCCACTACTAAGAAGTTGAACAATTGGTGGCAAGTCCCAACTAACAATAGATTATTTAATTTCACCGAGTCATTTTCTGGCAATGTATTTTTGATTTGCTTGTACAAACGATCCTTAAATTGACGCCCGCCGTATTCTGGTTCTACCGACGATATCAAATATTCATATAAATCCACTTTAAATGAGCCGTAAGATGGACTTTTTCGGGCATCTCTCAGGAAAAATTGAGCCGATTCTTTGTAAGTGCGATCGCCTGCTACTTTTCCGGCAAATTCCCTAACAGCTAAGTGCAGTTCCGCATCATTCAAAAGTGTGGGATTGGCTGCCGACTGCACAATTCCTATCTCTGTATTTCTCGGTTCAACCAAATAATTTAAATATTGAGACAAATCTCTTTCAAATTGTCGCTGTCTTTGAAATTCCAGTTTTTTAATGGTTTCATGGTCTTCCTCAATGCTGTCCTTGCTCAGCAGAGAATGCCCGTACAAATAAGGATACCGACAAATCAATTCACCCAAGGGGGAATTAGTATCTTCTTTCTGCGGTTCCGGCTCTCTCTCTACGACTTTTACTACGCGCTCTAGGGTCTGGAATTCTTCACTTTTCGTAAAAAATGCTATTTGTTCTTGCAAGCGCTTGACTATGTAAAATTCCATCCCAAATCGGGGAGAAGGCTGCTTAAATAAAGCTACTAAATTTGCGATCGCCAATTTGTTTTGTGAGTGCAATTGCCAGCGGTTGATCGGGATGTAGCAGCAGCGGTGGAGGATATATTTAAAGTCGTAATCCGCTCGCTTGACGGAGACTATACTGTACAAAGTTGCTTCAATTTCTCGATCGGGATAGCCCATGCCGTCGATAAATAGCTTTTGGAACCGCTCGATCACCTGTGCGGGGGATTCTGTTTCCACGCAGGATACGATGTGATCGTACAATCTCTGTTCGTTGCTGCCACTTGGAACAGTCTCTGAGGGCGGGGTGAGAATCCTGCTGTCAGCATCGGTGTCTGCGCTGCTGTCTGCAACTGGTGCCGCAACGGCTGTCGGTTCTTCCCGAAAAGTTCGATCGGGATTCAAGAACCAATAGTGTTCTTGGCTTAATTGTTTGTTCGCCGCCCAATCCAAAGCTGACTGCAAACTTTCCCCTGTCAATAACTGCGATTCATCTTTGCGGTCGGAAGCCAGCCATGCTGCTAGCGCCCAGCGGTACGGAGCCAATTTACCCAGTTCTTTTTCCACCCAGAACTGATTGAAAACTGACTCATAAATTCGGTTAGCAACTATTAATTTACCCTGAGACTTAACAACCAATCCTGACAGTTGCAATTCGATTTGTTCGGGAGAGTAATCTGCCGGTACTCCCTGCGCTTCCTGAGGTTTGGTCGGGTCAGGCGGTTGCAAAGCTTGCTGGTACAGCGTTAACAGCCGCGTGAGGTCGTAGCGGCTATGGAAAATGCGATCACGAATAGCTGTCAAATGTTGGGGATTGTCCCGTTCTTCCCAATCTTTAATAATTCTGTGTTTGAGCAGTTTTTCAACCTGCTGGGCTTCGGAATTTCTGCCAATGAAAGGCTCGTATTCAAGTACCAAGTGGCAAAGCTTTTGAGTCAGAAACGGTTGACCTCCCGTCCAAGCTAATATTTCTTGGAGCACTTTTTGGGGGCGAAAAGCTTTGAGTGCCAATCCTTTTGCTAGCGGCAAACTTTCGTGCAGTTGGAATAGACTTAAATTGATCGGCCGTCCAATATTAAAAGGGTTACAGCTTTGATCTTGGATCAATTCTGACGGGGCTGCTACTCCCAGAACTGCAAAAGTCAGGCGATCGTATTCTGGTTGCTCTGCCCGCTTGGAGTAACAAGCCCGGATCAAAGCAAAAAAATCGCTCGTACTGAAATTTAGGCCGATGGTGCTGTCAATATCATCTATGAAAATTACCAGCTTTTGCCGAATAGACTTGAGCAAAACTTTTTCGATAAATATCTCCAATCGCTGCACCGGCGACAGCAGTTCGCGATCGTTCCACCACTTGATCGCATCAAACCTGTTTGTGAGGTGCAAACTGCTCGCGATGCGGTACATGATTGCGGCATACCACTTTTGGGGGGAGATATCTGGGCTGCTGATGCTTCTCAAGTTGATGGCAGCAAAAACTGTACCTTCTGCTTGCAACCTTTTGGCCGTTTGCACTAGCAGGCTGGACTTTCCCATGTGCGGCGAACTCAACACGTAGCAGAAGTCTCCGGCTTTGAGTCCTTGGTAGAGTTCGCTGTCAGCCGATCGCCTGACATAGGTGGGCGCACCGGCCGGCAAATATCCTCCGACTTGATATTGATAGGTTGAGTTGACGAATGCTGTCATCTGGGAATTCATCAAGATGGTGCGCCCCGTAGGTGTGCGATCTAAAGCTTACAAATTGCAATTATTGCCAGCTTACTAAGGTTGAAAATTTTTGTTCCTCTTTACTCTATTGTCTACTAGCTCACCTTTCTCCTTCTCAATCTTTAACGTATCTTTGCAAGCGTTCGCCCCAAATCCTGCGACCTGCAGGATCGTACCCCGGCACTTGATTCTTTACACTATTATATGAATTTTCACTCTTCTCGGATTGAGAACGATAAAACGCCCTTTTTTTACATTTTTTTACAAAAATACTTTAAAATTCAGCCGGTGGTATGATATTGGCAGGGAAACTCATAACCGCAGCGCCGTCAACCTTAGGCCTTAAGATCGGCCTGCCGAATGCCGGGGGACAAGGCTTAGCAAGGGCTGCCAATAAAAAACCCCAGCGTTTGGCTGAGGACTGCTTGAGTGGGAGATATCGTTAATCTGCGTTTTTTTTAGTTGACTTAGATTGCATGGAATTCCATGCTGCTGACTTTCCCCGGACTTTCGCGTTCTGGGATTCCTAAGAACAAACTTTTCGGGATGAATCCACAAAAAGTTTAATTCTTAAAGGCGTTGTCAGAGTCCGGCTAACCACTCGCTCAACTATAAAAGTTAAGTCTGTGGCTAATTGTAGAAGATGCGCCCTGATGGCTTAACTACCCGATGGATTAGCACCCTGATGGCATAACTCCCTGATGGATCGACGCCCTGATGGCTTTCGCTCCACTACCCAAAAGATTCGGGTTGGTGGATGATCGTGGACATTAGTAACACGTCACTTCCGGCGTTTCCGATCACAAGCGGGTGTGCCTGTCTGAATTGATTATGACAGGCAGATTTATCAGAAGACAAGTGGGTTATTGCATCAACCCGTTTCTGATAGATCGGGGTAGCCAAAAAGTGTCAATCTACGCAAATCAGGGTCATCGAACATGAAAAACAGCATCTTAGTATTAGGGCTAATTGCCTCGGCTGGCTTCGGCTTTTTGGATGCAGGTAGCGCCAGCGCTTCTGCGATCGCCCCACAACCTTCATCAGCCAGCAGTTTGACGGCTTGGGAGAGTCGTGCTGACTTTAACTACACTGGAACGAATGAGGATGGCGAGCAAGAAGAGGTAAAAACCGGTAAAGGCAGGAAATAATTGGCGCTCTTGTGTGGTTAGCTCTTGTGCGGTTGTGGTTGTGGTTGTGGTTGTGGTGGCATTTGTTGTCGCAACCGCCTCCGATCGAGGCGGTTAAAACTCGATCCCAATATCAGTCTACCTAATCCCGGGGGTGGGGGTCAGTTTCAGAGAACGGTGAATGGGAAAATAAACAGGTAAGGCGAGTCTGTCGGTGGAGTTTCCCCGCCTATCAACTTCCTTACCTTCGGATGTTCGGGATTCGGATCTGGCACAATCGTATTTCATATCGTAAAAACCCAATGGAAAATACTCTCGAAACTACCCGCAGACAGCGCGTATTGACAAGAACCCAGGAACGGCGTCAGGCGACACCCAAAGAAAAACAGTTGATTCACCTGCTAGCCAATATGGCTTGCAGTTTGATTAAATACGACTACAAACACGCAGCAGGGAAGGAAACCCTCCCGCCTTCGGAAAGCAAGCGTTTAGCGGAATGGCACTACCTGCGAGTTCAGCAAATTCGCCGGATAGAACGCTCATTGGAGCCCGTAGCGACCCTCAAGCGCGTGTACTACAAGAGCATCCTCAGTCCGAGGGATCTGAAGTCTTTGAAACTTCTGTGGCTTGAGGAGGACAAAAACCGCGTCAAACGGGTCGATCCTGACTTGGACGACATCCTCAGCGAAGCTTTGGATCGGGGAGATACTTTAAAACAGCTATTTCACTCGATCGAAGTCAAAGAACGCACCTTTGCTGCAACTCCTCGCCCCGGCGCCGTGCCGCTTTGGGTCAAAGAGTGGGAAGACTCGGAATATGACATAAACTTTTTTCCGCCTTCGTTCTCTGCATGGGTTTCGATCGTGGACGACTAGGTTCAAGAAAAACTCTTTTAAATGGCATCGATCGTAAAATTCAGATGGTAGACTTATTTGCGATTGCTGCCATTGGCGAAGAGTGTGCCGGCGTGAGGCTAAACTAAGCGGCGTTGCGCGCAGGCATCCGAGTACACAGAAGTGAATCGGAGTCAGTACCATTGTACAATGGGGGAAAACCAGGGCTTCAGCTAATAGCTGATAGCTGATAGCTGATAGCTGATAGTTTCTCATGACTGACTCGATTTCTACTTCTCCTCTAGACTCGGCGGCCGATACAGCCGAACTCCGCTCTCAGTTGAGGTCGGGTTCGGAAAAAACTCAACTGCAACTGCTGCAACAACAAATAGCAGATTCCGGTTGGGATGTATTGATGGAATTTTTATTAGAGCGCAAGTCAGAGGCAGCGACTGCGGTAATGGGTAAGGCTTACCAAATTCTTTACAGTGCTAATTCTCCGAGAGCGGCGGAGTTTTTACAAGCGAATTTTCCGACTGGGCTTGTGCCGCTGCGCTCGGACTCTAACATTGATTACACTCCGCTGCAACAATTATTGGCGTTACAAGAATTTCAAGAAGCCGATCGCTTGACTTTAGACAAGCTTTGTGAATTGGCGGGTGATACAGCTTCCGTGAGAAAGTGGCTGTATTTTACACAAGTGGAGAGTTTGCCGGTGGCGGATTTGCAAACAATTAATACCCTGTGGAAAGTTCATTCCGAAGGCAAATTTGGCTTTTCGGTGCAGCGGGAAATTTGGCTCGGTTCGGGGAAGAATTGGGATAAGTTGTGGCCGCTAATTGGCTGGAAGAAGGGGAATAATTGGACGCGGTATCCGCAAGAGTTTATTTGGGATTTGAGCGCGCCTAGGGGCCATTTGCCACTGTCGAATCAGTTGCGGGGTGTGCAGCCGTTTGCGGCTTTGATGGCTCATCCGGCTTGGGTGAAGTGAAGGGTTTGGGTGCTTTTGGAGAAGGTGGGGCGGGCTGGATGTTCGGCCCCACATTTGTTGGTGAGGGGGTGTTGGATTGAACCGCAGGAATTCACAGGCGTTCCGCCTGTTCCACTGTTGTGCAGGGATTCACAGGTGTCCCGCCTGTTCCACAGAGGAAGAGAGGGGAGAGGAGGCAGGGCAGGGCTGTTTCTTTCTCTAGTTTTAGCTGTGCTAAAAGCTGTGCTAAAATTAGAGAAAGAAAAGATTCATGTCCTCCTCGATCACTAAAAATTCAACTATCAATTTTATTGATAGTTGAATAAACCGTTTTCTTTGCTGTCTAAGGGGTTGAAAGCTTTATTTTTTTAATTTTATTCGGATAATTGAGCCAATATACCTTTTTAATTAAGTAAAATCATCAATACTTCGGACAGTTTTTAAGCAACGAGAGTACCATAAGATAGGAGGGAGGGAAGGTTAGGGTGATTGTAAGGATTCAGGTCTCAACTTGGGGTATTAAAGATGGGGTCTGCACAGCAGGATTAACCCTCGCTTTGATCGCTTGCTCAAAAAACTTGGCGGACTGAACGTCTTTGACGACGGCAAGTTTGTATAACTGTCAATAAATTGGCAGTATCTTGGAACCGTGACCTTGAACGGGAACCGCCACTAACTTTTCTGGCGTTGCTGAGTTAGAGTATGAATAGGAGGAATAATTTATGCAATGTCCAGAATGTAAATCAACCCATATCCGTAAAAACGGCAAGAAAAAAGGAAAACAGAATCACATTTGTGTCCAATGTGGTCGTCAATTCATCAATGAGTATGAGCCCCAGAGAGGTTATAGCGAGGCCATCAAACGTGATTGCCTAAAAATGTATGTCAATGGTATGGGTTTACGGGCGATAGAACGAGTTAAGGGTGTTCATCATACCACAGTAATAAATTGGGTAAAACAAGTCGGAAAACAGTTGCCAGATGTTTATGACCCTGAAGTCATCCCAGAAGTTGGTGAGCTCGATGAATTACAAACTTATGTAAAAAAAAAACAGACAGGATCTGGCTGTGGACAGCGGTTGACCACTTTAAACCAGGAATTTTAGGATGGGTATTAGGGGATCATAGCGCTAAGACATTTGAACCATTATGGGACCAAGTAAGTGCAGGGAAATGCTATTTTTATGTAACTGATGGATGGTCTGTATATCCCATGTTTATGACCGATGGGGATCAGATTATTAGCAAGACTTATATGACCCGAGTTGAAGGGGAAAATACCAGACTAAGACATTATTT